>NZ_DAIUJO010000024.1:0-41293 GCF_036848755.1 Sinomonas sp.
TGCGGATCATCTGTACCCGAAACGGTGTGGGTGCGGATCATCTGTACCCGAAACGGTGTGGGTGCGGATCATCTGTACCCGAAACGATGCGGACGGGGCTGCTGGAGGGGCGGACCGGGTCAGGACAACGGGAGGCGGGCGTCTTTCGGCGCCGCCGCGGCCAGCGCGGCGACGACCCCCGCGAGCACACCGAGCCCCCAGCCGATCCCCGCGGCTGAGGCGACGGCGCCCACGAGAAGCGGACCGCCGGCGTCGCCCAGTTCACGGCCGAGTTCGGCGCTGCCCATCGTGCGGCCCATGCGCTCCGGCGGCGTCGAGTCGGCCAGGTGTGCGAACGCGATGGGTGTCGCGAGTCCGATCCCCACCCCGATGAACAGCGCCGCGACGTACACGGCGACCGCCGCCGCCACCTCGCCCGCCAGGGGCAGGACGGCGGCCACTGCTGCGCCCAGCGCGATCGCCAGCAGTCCGCCCGTCATCCCGAGCCGATCGCCGATGCGGCCCGCGTCGCGGAGCCGGCCGACGCGGGGTTGGACGAGCGAGGACGCGACTGCGAGCACCGTCACGACGGCGATGCTCTCGAACGTTCCGAGGCCCGCCTTGGCCGCAAGCGCGGGCAGGAAGCCGACGGCGGCCCCGAGGGAGCCCGTCGCGCCGGCGAGCACGAGCGTTGGGCCGAGGAATGAGCGGTTGGTGAGCTGCCGTGCGAGGTCTGCCACCGTGTAGCGCAGCCGGGGCAGGGGTTCAAGACGGGGAACGGCGACGGCCGCCCACACGGCGACGACGACCGCGACTGCCGCGAGCACCCCGAACAGGGCCGGGAAGCCGCCCACGACGAGGGCGCCGGCCCCGAGCAGGGGCCCGAAGGCATAGCCGAGCCCCTTCCACGAGCCGTAGCGCCCGAAGTACCGGCCCGTTTTCTTCCCGGCGAGGCGGGCGACGGTCGCTGACGACGCGGGCGAGAAGGCGGAGGCCGCGGCGCCCTGCCCGAGGCGTGCGAGGGCGAGGACGAGGGGCTGGCCGGACCACAGGCCCACGAGGGACGCGGCGGC
Organism: Sinomonas sp.; assembly: GCF_036848755.1. Lineage (NCBI taxonomy): Bacteria > Bacillati > Actinomycetota > Actinomycetes > Micrococcales > Micrococcaceae > Sinomonas > Sinomonas sp. The sequence goes on from NZ_DAIUJO010000024.1 coordinate 1,053, forward strand.
GAAGCCGAGGAGGCCGCCCACGATCACTCGTTTGGGGCCGATCCGGTCCGAGAGCGAGCCGAAGACCGGCTTCAGGAACACCTCGGCCACGTCATAGAGGGCCAGGAGGACGCCGAGGACGAGCAGACTGGGGCCAAGGTTCCCGGACGCGTGCCCGCTGCCGAAGCCATTGAGGCTCTCCGCGCCCAGCGCCGCCGCGATGCTGTGGGCGCCGAACGCCGTCGTGAAGCCCGCCGCATAGAGAGGCCCGACGGCGCTGCTCGCGGGGGCGGAATCGCTGCGGAGACGGCTCACCATCCGAGTCTAGGTACCGGCGGCCGGACGGCCGAGCCGAGCGGACGCAACGGCGGCGCGGACCCCGCCGAGTTGGTCCGCGCCGCGGCTTCGAAAGCCCCAGACGCTGATTAATTCTACGTCGGAGCACTCCGGCACGGTGTGATAAACCACACACTGCCACTCCGGGAGAAATGCCCTCGCCCTCGGCGTGGTTGCCGATGGCATGACGCTTGAGCACACGGAAACCGGCCGCCCGGCAGCCCTCGAAGACCTCTTCACTCCCTTCGACCTCGGGGCCCTTCGGGTGCCCAACCGATTCGCGATGGCTCCCATGACGCGCGAGTTCTCTCCCGACGGCATCGTGACCGACGACGTCGTTTCGTACTACGCCCGCCGCGCGGCCGCGGGAGTCGGCCTCCTCATCACCGAAGGCGCCTACGTATCCGAGGACTCGGGCCCGAGCACCCGCGTGCCCCGGCTCTTCGGCGAGCCCCAGCTCGCCGGGTGGAAGCGCGTCGTGGACGCCGTCCACGCCGAAGGGGGACTCATCGCACCGCAGCTGTGGCACCTCGGCGCCGAACGAGGCGATCACTCCGAGCTGAACCCCGAGCTCCCGACGCTGAGCCCGTCGGGCAGCTCGTCGTCGGGCAAGGCCCGCGGCCGCGCGGCGACGGTCTCCGAACTCGAGCGCATCCGTGACGACTTCGCACGCGCCGCCGCGTCCGCCCGCGAAACCGGTTTCGACGCCGTCGAACTCCATGGAGCCCACGGCTACCTGCTCGACCAGTTCCTCTGGGAGGGAACGAACCGGCGCGACGACCGCTACGGCGGCTCGGTCGAGGCTCGCAGCCTCTTCCCCGCGGAGGTCGCGGCCGCGGTGAGGGCCGCCGTCGGCCCCGATCTGCCCGTCATCTTCCGCTTCTCGCAGTGGAAGTCCGGCGACTACACGGCGCGGATCGCCAAGACGCCCGCCGAACTCGAAACGCTCCTCGGGTCGCTCGCCGCGGCCGGCGTGTCCGTGTTCCACGCGTCGACGCGGCGCCACTGGGAGCCCGCGTTCCCCGAGATCGAGGGCCCCGACGGCCAGCTCGGCCTCGCCGGCTGGGCCAAGAAGGTCACGGGCCTTCCTTCGATCGCCGTCGGCTCAGTGGGCCTGGACCAGGCCTTCCAGGTCGCGTTCCAGAAGGGCGGCCATGCGGAGACGACCGGGCTCGAGCCGCTCCTCGAGCAGTTCGGCCGAGGCGAGTTCGACCTCATGGCCGTGGGCCGCGTCCTCCTGAGCGATCCGGCCTGGGTCGAGAAGGTCCGCGACGGCCGGTTCGACGAGATTCGGCCCTTCCACGCCGAGGACCGCGAAACCCTCAGCTGACCCCCGCCCGATGGTCACCTCGGGGCGGTGACCGTCGGACGACTACGGTGTGCCTGTGCGGCCTGCGGCCCGGTCCGTGGCACAGTGGGACGCGATGAAGTTGCGCTCCGACCAGTCCGGGATCCGCGGCCTGCCGATGCCTCTGTGGCTTCAAGGCGCCGCGGAGGCGCTGCAGGCTGTGCTCATTTCGGCGGTCGCGGCCCTCATCCCCATCGCCGCCGTCTGGTTCACAGGCGGCTTCGGCTCGCTGCAGCCGGCGGACGCTGCGCGGCTCGGGGGCCAGGCATGGCTGCTCGTGCACGGAGTGCCGCTCTATCTGAGCGATGCGACACAGGCGTCCGACGGCGGGGCGGTGCCTTCCCCGCCCACCGTCCTGAGCCTCGTCCCCCTCGGCTTCGCCCTCGTGCCGTTCCTCCTCTCGTGGCGCGCCGGCCGTCGCCTGGCCCGGGCGTCCTATGCTGACAGCCTCTGGCAGGGCCTCCTCGGCGCGGCCGCCCTCTACGCGCTGGCGGGCTTCGCCACTGCGTTCGTGTGCAGCACGAGCGCGATCAGCGCGAGCGTCGCCCTCGCGGCGTCGGTCCCGCTCATCCCGGTCGGGCTGGGACTCATGGTGGGGGCCAGGCGCGAGGCCGGCTCGTGGAGCCGCCTCATCGGCGTGGACGCCGTGGACTGGATCTCGCGGACGGGCCAGTATTCGCGTTGGGCAGGGAGCTATTTCTGGGCCGTGGTCCGAGCCGGGTTCGTTGCAGCGATCGCCGCGTTCGGGCTTGCCTCTGCGCTCCTCGCGCTCGACCTCGCGATCCGTTGGGCGGACGTGGTCACGGTGTACGAGGCGCTCGGAGCGGGTGGCGTCGGCGGGGGTGCGCTGACTGTGGCACAGCTGGGCTACCTTCCCAACCTCGCGGTCTGGTCACTCGGCTGGTCCTCCGGAGCGGGCGTCATGCTCGGCGCCGGCTCGAAGGCGGGCGCCCTCGCGACGGCCGTCGGCCCACTGCCACCGATCCCCGTCCTCGCAGCGCTCCCCACGTCCTCAGTGCCGGTGGCCGCTGCCGCCGTCGTGCTCCCGGTCCTCGCCGGGGTGCTGGGCGGCTGGTGGTTCCAGCGGGCAGGGGAGGACCACTTCGGCGAATGGCTCTCCATCAAGGTCCCGGCACGCTGGTTCTCGGCGTCCGTGTCGGCCGTGGTTCTCGGGGTCCTCGTCGGTGCCGTCGCCGGTCTCGTCGCAGCCGGAGCGGCCTGGCTCTCGGGCGGCTCGGCTGGGATCGGCCGCTACGCCGTGGTCGGTCCGAATCCGCTCTCGATGCTTGTGTGGGTCGGAATCGAGGTCGCCGTCGGGGGCGTCGTGGGCTATGCGCTCGCTCCCTGGCTCGAGCGCGGCCAGCTCACTGCCGCCAAGGCCGAAGCCGTGAACGCGTGAGGGGCGCCGAGGACCCGCAGGATCTCGCCTATCGTGGACCCATGCGCATCGTGGTCCTCGTCTCCGGCACCGGTTCCAATCTGCAGGCTGTCATCGACGCCGTCAGCGCCGGGGAGCTCGACGTCGAGATCGCCGCGGTCGGCGCGGACCGGGAGGGCACGTACGGCGTCGAACGCTCCGACGAAGCCGGCCTCGAGACATTCGTGGTCAACTTCAATTCGTTCGAAACCCGTGCCGAATGGGACGCCGCGCTCACCGAGCGGGTTGCCGCGTACGCCCCCGACGTCGTCGTCTCCTCGGGCTTCATGCGGATTGTGAGTGCGGAGTTCATCGAGCGCTTCGGCGGCCGCTACCTCAACACGCATCCCGCGCTCCTGCCCGCGTTCCCCGGCGCCCACGGGGTCCGGGACGCGCTCGCCTACGGAGTCAAGGTCACGGGCTGCACGGTCCACTGGGCCGACGCCGGCGTCGACACCGGTCCGATCATCGCCCAGGAGGCGGTCGCCGTCGAAGCCGACGACGACGAGGAGTCCCTCCACGAGCGGATCAAAGTGGTCGAGCGGAGGCTGCTCATCGACGTCCTCCGCCGCCTCGCGGCAGGCGAGATCGCGGCGCCGTCATCCGATGGAGGGATGCGGACTTCAGCCTTTTGACGGGTGCCGCGGCGAGCCATCGGGCGTCATGCTCAAGGTATGAACTCTTCGGATCCTGCTGTCCGAGTGCGCGGGCTGCGCAAAGAGTACGGCGGCCTGACCGCCGTGGCCGACCTCGACCTGGACATTGAGCGGGGCGAGACATTTGCGCTGCTCGGCCCGAACGGGGCCGGGAAGTCGACAACGGTGGAGATCCTGGAGGGCTATCGCCACCGCACGGCGGGGGAGGTGAGCGTTCTCGGCGTCGACCCCGCCCACGCCAAGCTCGACTGGAAGGCGCGGCTGGGGATCGTCCTGCAGTCCTCAGGGGAGAGCGGCCAGTACACCGTGCGCGAACAGCTCGCCCACTTCGCGCATTTCTATCCCCATCCGCGTGGTGTCGAGGACGTGATCGCTGCCGTCGGGCTCGAGAAGCAGGCCAAGACACGCATCAGCAAGCTTTCGGGAGGCCAACAGCGCCGGGTCGATGTGGCCCTGGCGATCGTCGGCCGTCCAGAGCTCCTCTTCCTCGATGAGCCGACCACGGGCTTCGACCCCGAAGCGCGCCGCGACTTCTGGGGGCTCATCGAGCAGCTCAAGTCCGAAGGGACCACGATCCTGCTCACCACGCACTACCTCGACGAGGCTGCCCGGCTCGGCGACCGCGGCGGGGTCATCGTGGGCGGCCGGCTCGTGGCGGTCGGGCGCATCGATCAGCTCGGCGGCGCCGAAGCCCGTGTCCCGCTCGTGCGATGGCGTGACGACGACGGCGCGTTGCGGGAGGAGCGCACCGAGCGGCCCGCGGAGCTCGTGGTGGAGCTCGCGCGCAGGTTGGGCGGGGAGCCGCGGGAGCTCGAAGTGATCCGCCCGAGCCTCGAAGACGTCTATCTGCGCCTCGTCGGGGCCCCGGACCACGAGTCGCGATCAGCGTCGGGAGCGGCGGCTGGAGCGGCGGAAACCCCTGGTACCCCCTTCGAGCCAGCCAAGGAGGCTGAGCCGGCATGAGCGTCGTCTCGCACGGGATCGCCCGCACGGGCTACGAGACCAAGGGGTACTTCCGGTCCCCGGACACGGTGTTCTTCACGTTCCTGTTTCCCATGCTCATGCTCGGGATCTTCGCCGCGGCCTTCAGCTCGCGCGGCGACATCAGTCTCGGCCCGGGCTCACCGGAGCACGTCTCGGTCGCGGCGTACTACCTCCCGGGCATGCTCGCGGCCGGGATCCTGCTGTCGGGCGTTCAGAACCTCGCGGTAGACATCGCGGGGGAGAAGGGCGACGGGACACTCAAGCGGCTCGGCGGAACGCCGCTTTCGCCCATCTCCTACTTCCTCGGCAAGCTCGGACGCGTCTTCGTGACGGGCGTCCTGCAGGCCGCCATGCTGCTCGCTGTCGCGAGCCTCGCCTTCGGCGTCCGGCTTCCCACGACGTGGGAGGCTTGGCGCACGTTCTCGTGGGTCTTCGTCCTCGGCACGGTGACCTCCGCACTGCTCGGCATCGCTCTCTCAGCCCTTCCGAGGAGCAGCCGGAGCGCCACCGCGGTGGTGGTGCCGATTGTGCTCGTCCTCCAGTTCATCTCGGGCGTCTACCTCCAGTTCTCGATGCTTCCGGACTGGATGCAGAACCTCGCGAGCGTGTTCCCGCTCAAGTGGATCGCGCAGGGCATGCGCTCGGTGTTCCTGCCCGATGGGTTCAAGATGCTCGAGCAGCACCAGAGCTGGGAACTCGGCTGGGTGGGGATTTGGCTCGTGGTGTGGCTTGTGGTCGGGCTCGTGGTGAGCCGTCTGACCTTCCGCTGGATCCGGCGGAAGGCGGAAGACGAGGGCCCGCGGCGTCTAGATGCCGGCGCCGGGGTCTCCGGCCTCAGTGCCGGGAGTGTCCGTGCCCGAACCGAAGACCTCGCCCTTCTGGGGAGTGGAGTCGACTTGGCCGCGCCACGCGCCCGTCTCGGCATCGCGCGACTCGATGAACTCCTTGAACTTCTTGAGATCGGAACGAACCTGGAGGTCGTCTGCCCCGAAGAAGGCGCCGATCTTCTCGAGCGCGGAGTCTGGGTCCCACTGGAACTGGACATTGACCCGGGTCGTCTCGGGGCCGAGCGATTCGAACGTCACGACGCCCGCGTGCTCGACGCCGTCCACGCTGTTCCACGCGACGCGCTGGTCGGGCTGCTGCTCGGTGACGACCGTGTCGAACTCGCGCGTGTGGCCCCCGACCTTTGTGGTCCAGTGGAGATGGGTGTCGTCCCGCTGGACGACCGACTCGACTCCCCCCATGAACTGGGGGAAGGACTCGAACTGGGTCCACTGGTTGTAGGCCTGGGAAACGGGAACGTTGACGTCGACGGACTGATGGACGGTGGCCATGGCACTCTCCTTAGCCTCGGATACATCGGAACCGGGGACCGTGGTCGGGCCCCAGGAGGAGCTGGGCGGCGGCCACTGCTTGACCTGACCATGCCGTGCTGGCACCCGCCCACCGTAGGCACAGGCCGTCGACGGGGTCAACGGCCTATGCTGAGGTCTCAGCGCCGCTTCTGGCTGCCGCCCGCCTTCACGACCTTGCGCCGCTTGCGGTCCAGCACGAGGGCGAGGCCGATGGCCGCGAGCCAGGAGTCCTTCGCCATCGCAACCCCGGCCTGCGTGGGCCGGATCCCATCGGCCTCGGTGAGCCCGGGCGTCTTGCCGTAGACGGCCAGGAGGCCCGCGCCGAATGCGGTAAGCCCGAGTCCTGCGAGCTTCGTCGGCACGAGGGGGAGGACAAGGGCGCCCCCGAGCGCAATCTCGCTCGCGGCGAGTGCCTTGCCGAACGTCGCGGCAGGAAGCTGCTTGACCTGCGGGACGGCGTTGGCCGCCATCCCCTGGAGCGCCGACGCCCTTTCTTCGTCGAGCGAGAGCTTCGAGACCCCGGAATTGATCAGATAGGCCCCCGTGACGAGGCGGAGGATGGCGTGGCTCGGCGAAAATCCCATGGTGTCTCCTTCGTTCCGGGCGTGTGGCGTGCGTCTCCAGCCTATGGAGGGCCAGCCTGATTGTCAGCCGGACGGGGTGTCGGCCGGCCCCGGCCGGCATTCCGCGCGTGAGTCCGGCATCCGGCGCGTGAGTCCCGGGGCCGCGGGCGCAGACTAGGCACGCCGCCGTCGGCGCAGCAGCGCGCGGACGCCGAGGACGACGGCGGGCGCCGCGAGCCACGGTCCCGCCACGATGAGCGGGTCCATCCATCCATGGGAGAGGTCCGCGCGCTTCTGCCCGAACCGCGACTGGACCGGGTGGTGCCCGGCCTCGGCGAAGACCCCGGTCTCGGTGAGCGGATTGTCGGGCCGCCTGCCACGAGCGAACGCGCGTGGGATTCCCACGCGTCGACGCGGTCTCCGACGATGAGCAGGCGCCAGTGCGCGGCGCGGCCCTCGCTGAATCGCTTGTAGGCGAATCCCCGGGTCGCCCCCGAGAGTCAGCCCGGGATGCGGGCCCCGAGCTCGTCCGGCGGGGGATTCTGGTAGGGCTTCTCGGCTGTGTAGGGCACTTCCGCACCGCGTCGATCGCCCAGTTGAGGGCGATCGGCGAACCGCCTTGGAGCTTGAGCTTGGCCGCTGTGTCGTGCTGGAGCAGGTTCCCGTCGGCCTCGGCGCCCACGGCATCGATCGCGACGTCCGCTCCGAGATATTCGGTGTCCTTCTTGAGCTGAAGCACGATGTCCTCGTATTCGGTGAAGTTGTAGGTCTCGGCCTGGGCGAATGTGCGCGCCTTGTCCAGCCGGTATTCGAGATGGTCGACGACGACGACGCGGCCCGCGCCCATGAGCCACGAGGATTTCGCGGCAAAGAGGCGGACAGGACCGGCCCCGAACACGACGACCGTGTCGCCCTCCCTGATATCGCCCAACTGCGCGCCGAAATAGCCGGTCTGGCACGCCTCCGTGAGGAGGACTGCGTCCTCGTCGTCCATCCAGTCGGGGATCAGTGTCGGCCCGACGTCGGCGAAGGGGACGCGCACGAACTGGCTCTGACCGCCGTCGTACCCGCCGCAGGTGTGGGAGTAGCCGTAGATGCCGCCGACCGCCGTCGCATTCGGATTGACGTTGTGGCAGTTGGAATACAGGCCGCGCGCACAGAAATAGCACGAGCCGCAACACACGTTGAAGGGGACCATCACCCGGTCGCCCTTCTGCAGATTCTGGACCGAGGCCCGACCTCCTCCATGACCCGATGAATTCGTGGCCGAAAGTCGTCCCCACGCGGGTGTCCGGCATCATCCCGTGGTAGAGGAGCAGGCCGCCTTCCTCGCGTGTTCCCGGCTCGTTCCCGGCCAGAGAGTCATCCCCTCCGGGCCCGGAGGGCAACAAGCGCGATCCTCGGGGCCGCCCGTGGCACTCCGGCGCCGTCGGCGCCGCTCGGTAGAGTCGGCGGCGGCCCTCGATAGAATGGGGCCGAACTGCCCCCACACCGTGCCCACGTCGCTGCCCAGACAGCGTCGTAACATGCGCGAGAGAGACGAGTGACTGTGATCCAGCTTGACCGTGTTCCCATCCGTCGCGCCCTGATCTCCGTCTACGACAAGACCGGCCTCGAAGAGCTCGCGAAGGGCCTCCATGCGGCCGGGGTACGCATCGTCTCGACGGGTTCGACGGCGAAGAAGATCGCCGCCGCCGGGATCCCGGTCCAGGAGGTCGAGGAGGTCACCGGCTCGCCCGAGATGCTCGACGGCCGCGTCAAGACGCTGCACCCGCGCGTGCATGGAGGCATCCTCGCGGACCGCCGCGTCCCGGCCCACATGGAGACGCTCGAGGAGATGGGGATCGAGGCGTTCGACCTCGTCGTCGTGAACCTCTACCCCTTCGTCGAAACCGTCCGTTCGGGCGCCGAGCTGGACGCCGTCGTGGAGCAGATCGACATCGGGGGCCCGGCGATGGTGCGCTCTGCCGCGAAGAACCATGCCGCCGTCGCGGTCGTCGTGGACCCCTCCTTCTACAGCGAAGTCGTGACGGCTGCCGCAGAGGGCGGTTTCGATCTCAAGACCCGCCAGCGGCTCGCGGCGAAGGCCTTCGCCCACACGGCGGCGTACGACACCGCGGTCGCGACGTGGACTGCAAGCCAGTTCCTCGACGAGGACGCTGAAGGCGTCGTGCGGTGGCCGGCCTACGCGGGCCTCGCGCTCGAGCGCTCGGAGGTCCTCCGCTACGGCGAGAACCCGCACCAGCAGGCGGCGCTGTACGTCGACAAGGCCGCGCCTGCCGGCATCGCGCAGGCCGATCAGCTACACGGCAAGGCCATGAGCTACAACAACTTCGTCGACGCAGACGCCGCTCTCCGTGCCGCGTTCGACTTCGCCGATCCCGCGGTGGCGATCATCAAGCACGCCAACCCGTGCGGGATCGCCGTCGCGACGCCAGGGGCTCAGGACCCGATTGCGGACGCCCACCGGAAGGCACACGCGTGTGACCCGGTCTCCGCGTACGGGGGAGTGGTCGCCGCGAACCGCACCGTTACGAAGGGCATGGCCGAGACGCTCTCCGGCATCTTCACGGAGGTCGTCGTCGCGCCGGACTTCGAGCCCGAGGCCGTCGAGATCCTGTCCAAGAAGAAGAACATCCGGCTCCTCGCGATGCCGGAGGGCTACGACCGGTACCCGACCGAGTTCCGGCAGATCTCGGGCGGCATGCTCGTGCAGTCCTCCGACCGCGTCGACGCGGAAGGCGACGATCCGGCGAACTGGACGCTCGCGAGCGGGGAGGCCGCCGACCAGGCCACGCTCGCCGACCTCGCCTTCGCCTGGCGGGCCTCGCGTGCGGCCAAGTCGAACGCGATCCTGCTGGCGAAGGACGGCGCGTCCGTCGGCGTCGGCATGGGGCAGGTCAACCGCGTCGACTCGTGCCGCCTCGCGGTCGAGCGGGCGAACACCCTCGGCGTCGCCGTGGAGTCCGAGGTCGACTCGGCGGGCGGTGCCTCGGGCGGGGACGCGAGCGCGGCGCCGGAGAGGTCCCGGGGAGCGGTCGCCGCTTCGGATGCGTTCTTCCCGTTCGCTGACGGCCTGCAGATCCTGATCGACGCCGGGGTGAAGGCTGTCGTCCAGCCTGGCGGCTCCGTGCGCGACGAGGAGGTCATCGCCGCCGCGAAGGCGGCCGGCGTGACGATGTACTTCACGGGCTCGCGGCACTTCTTCCACTGATTGGCCCCAGCCTCCGGTGGTTGGCCCCAGCTTCCAGTGGTTGGCCCCAGCAGCCGAAGGACGGCCGGAGAATTCCCGGCCGTCCTTCGGACTTGGTTGCGCTTACGGTTAGCCCTGGCCGACGGCGATGTTCTGCATCGCGGCGCTGTTCGCCACTGACAGGATCGTCGCGAGGTTGGCAGCCACGGAGCTGTTCGCGGCCATGACGGAAGCGGCGTTGACGTGAGTGAAGGTGAATCCGAACAGCGTGTCGCGGTCGGGGAGCATCTCGGCCGTCTCGGCGAAGAGGTCTGCTGGGGTGAGCTTGATCATGGGAATCGTCTCTTTCGCAATCTGGTGGCGCAAACGAGCCTGCTGGCTCAAATGAGCCGAGAGGGCTCATCCGAGCCTGGATGAAGGTTGTGCAAGGGCCCACGAGGGCCACGGCGGGCGGGCTGGTCGCGAACAGAGCACTCGCGGCTGCTCGGCGCCCGGACCCGGCCGGGGCCTGGATCGGCACCGGTCAGGGCTGAGTCGGCGTCAGTGCAGTTGGAGCGCGCCGATCCACTGGCCCGCGTTCGCGGTTGCCGTCGAGTTGATCGTTGCCGCATTGATCGCGAAGGCGAGGTTGACGGCCACGACTGGGGCGATGTTGATGTTGAAGCTGCTGAAGAGGGTGTCGCGCTGCGGGAGCAGTTCGGCCTCTTCGCCAGCCAATTCGGCGAGCGTCAGGGGTGTCATGAGTTCTCTCCTTGGCTTGAATTAGGGCACCCGGCGCCGGGCGGGGAACCGACGCCGGGCACGTCAGTGAGCACGCTTAGTGCTGTGTCACGAGGATGTTCTGGACTGCCATGCTGTTGGCTTGGGAGCCGACGCTCGCCACATTGACCGCGTACGACGCATTGCTCGCGTTGACGTGGGCAAGGTTCAGCTTCGTGAAGGTGAACCATGAGAGGGTGTCACGCTCGGGGAGCATCTCTGCCCTTTCGGCCGCGAGGTCCTCCGGTGTGAATTTTGTCATCTTGTCTCACCCCCTTCCGTGCTTCACGTGTTTCATCGTCGTGCTGGACAGCCCATCGCTGTCGCGGGATTCAGAAGTGGTAGCCCACCCTGAGGCGTTTGGGTACGGCGGCGTGTCGCGGAGCTGCAGGAATGATGGGGGGCGCTGCGAGTTGCGCCAGGAGCTTGAACACCGGCCTGCTCAGCGAGCGTCCGAGGGAATGGGCCACGCGCCCGAGGATCAGGACGGACCCGAGCGCCGGCAGGCTCAGCAGCACCATAGAGAGCAGTGACATGAGGGCGTCAACGGGCCGGTCCTGGGCAAGGCAGAGCGCTAGGTTGCTCGCGTGCATCGTGACGGCCGCTGCCCCGTCGGCCAGGATCATCGGTAGTCCGATCACGAGCCAGACGAGGACCGTGGCGAGGAACGGCACGACGATGAGGACCCACGCCGTGACGATCCATCTCGCGGCCGGGCGCAGCTCCCGGACGCGCGGGTCGACGGCCCGTCCCGGGACGAGGCTGCGGAGCACAGGGCCGACGCGGGCGAACAGATCGGGGACGCCAGCGAGGTCGGCGAGTACGAAGTACCCGTCGAGCCGGACGGTCGGGGGTAGCTGCTGCGCCATCTGGAGCTGCGTGAGGACGACCAGCACGAGAAGGAGCGGGCTGTCAGTCATAAGGTATGCCACACCAGCACACAGGACCCACCAGACGTTGAAGTAGAGGCCGCCGAGGTCGGTTCGGATGCGGCCCCTGCGGTCGAGACGGTAAGCATCCGTCACGTCCGTGAAGAAGGCAGGGAAGATGAGGTAGAGGCCCACCCCGATGACGCCTGGCGTAGCGCCCCCAAAGCGGCAAGCAGCTGCGTGGCCCATCTCATGGACGAGAGCCCCCGCCACCGCGAGGACGAAGAGCGAGAGGAGCATGCCCGGGGTCAGGAGAACCGACGAGAGAGCGCTCAGGATGTCGGTGCCGAGAAAGAGGCGAATGTCCAGAGCGATGAGGGCCACGCAAGCGAGAACGACGACGGGCGGTGCGTAGAGCGGGCTCAGAAGCCTTGCGGTGCGGTTGACAGCGCTGCGCGACAGAATCGTGGTCTTGCCGGAGAGTGCGAGGAGGGGAGCGGACGACGGCGGCGGGGAGGCCAAATCTGTCCCGGGCCGTTCGAGCAGGCCGAGAGGCTCCAGTTTTCCCTCGGCGAGGAAGGTGAGGCCCTCGGCGTCGAGCTCGCGTCCGAAACTTTTGCTCACGCGCCGGGCGAGGTCCTCGGAGACGATCGGTCTCGCGGCGGCGGCGACGATGTGGTGGAGCAGTTCGGTGAGCTGGACGACTTGTCCATCGGGGCGCCGGACGAGGTACGTGCTGTGGTTGAGCCCGGACCCGCTGACGAGCCCCAGCAGCTCGACACCCTGAGCCCGCTGCCACCGTTGATCCGGAGATGCGATCTCGGCGGTCGCTGTCATCTCGGTTCCTTCTCCTCGCGTTGGGGTGGAGTCTTCAGCTGGAGCGGTGTCTTCAAGCGGCGGAACCCTCCGGGGCGCGGCCGAGCTGGGAACGGTCGCGCCCCGGGCGGCAAGGTGCGAGACCCCGGTTAGTGCTGGAGCACAGCGACGTTCTGCCAGGCGCCGCTATTTGCGGTCGAACCGAGCGCGAGGACATTTAGCGCGGTGGAGGAATTGGTTGCGTAGACAGAGGCGAGGTTCACCTTGGTGAAGTCGAACGTCCACAGCGTGTCCCGATCGGGGAGCAGCTCGACGGTCTCCGCGGCGAGTTCTTCGGCGGTGAGCTTGGTCATGAAACTCAACTCCTTGGTTTTGGCTTTCTGAGGAATGCGATTGGGATTAATCGCTGATGAAAGTCAAGCGGACCCTCGTTATTGCCGCGTTACTGCCGTGTTATCGCTGTGGCGCGGGGAAATGCCGACTGGCCGCGCCATCTGCAGCCCGAAAGGGCGTGGAAAGGCGTCCGGGTGGCATGGCCTTCGGACACAGCAAAGCCCCCGCCCAGCTGCGAGCGGAGGCCTGCCTGATGCGATGAAAACTCGTCTTCCGTTCCGAGAATCGATCAGTCTCCCGAGTCGACCCCCACCTTCGTTCGGACGTCGGCCGCCCCGGTGTCTTTCGCGATTTCGGACTTTGCCTGCGCTGCGGCGTCGTCGGCGTCCTTCTGCGCGCTCGCCCGGTTCTGGGGCCCGACGGAGAGTTTGATCCCGAGCTGCTGCTCGATCTTTTTGATGAGGGCCCGCGTCGAGGCGGACAGCGCGCGCTGGGTCGCTCCGATCACGACGAACTGCAAGGCGACCGCCGTCGTCGTACACGATGCGCAGGCGACGTTGAGCGCAAGGGAGCGATTGTTCACGGTGACTGCCGACGCGCTGCTGCCCGTGACGATCTGGACCGACACCGCGGACGAGGAGCAGCTTGCGCAGCTCGACCACGCGGTGGCCACGTTGTCCGCCATCGCCGGTCCGCCAGTTGCGACGCTCACGGTCTGGAAGGTGATCGCGGTGCCGGAACAGCCGGCGCAGTTGCTGGTGGAAACGGCCGTTGCGACGGCCTTCCCGCTCCCTGGCCCCAGGACGGTGTCGGCCCTCGCCGAGTCCGTCACCAGGGGCTGGGCAGCGGTCGGGATGGCCGAGGAAGCGACGTCAAGCGACGCGGAGGCTCTCGCGTCGTCCGATGGGCCGCGTCCCTGCGCGGAAGCGGGGCCTGCGGCCGAGCTGCCCGCAAGCGCAAGTGCCAGAAGGGCCAGGACGAGAGCAAGGGATCTCCACCTCGGGCGACGCGCCATCATTCACAGCTCCTTCATCAGTTGACGGTGTGCAGCCAGCCGGCGGGGTCGCCGGGCCAGCAGGGGAGCAGGCAGTCCGCGGAGGTCGCCCGAACCGCCTGACAGCGCGGCGTTGAGCCGCGCCGAGGGTTCGAGTCCCAGCTCGTCGCGCAGCCGGCAACGGAACTCGTCGAGGGTCCGGTAGGCGGCAGCGGTGTTTCCTGCGTGGATCTGGGCGCTGATGATCAGTGCGTGGGCGGACTCGCGCAGTGGTTCGATGGCTGCAGCCTGCTGCGCGGCGACGACGGCGGCGTCGGCCTCGTCCCGCTCGAGGTGCTGGCGAGCGATCGCCTCGAGGGTCGCGACGCGCAACGCCCGCAGGCGTTCTTGCTCGAAGATGACCCAATCGTCGTACCAGCCCGGAAGCAGTTCGGCGCGGAAGAGGAGCTCCTCGAAACCGGCGTCGAGAATGCTTCCCGTGCGGACAAGTTCGGCGTGCCGCCGGAGACGTCGGACATCGACCGTCACTCCAGGGCAGAGGCCTATCGGGTCGAGACTGTCACAGAGGAGCCCAGGCAGTTGATGGCGGACCTTGAACACCGTTGAACGGAGGCTTCCAGCCGCTTGCTGGTCGCCACTTTCCGGCCAGAGAAGGCCCGCGAGATAGGAGCGCGGTCGTTGGCCCATGAGAGCGAGCGCTGTGATCAGCCGCTGTTGCCTGCTTCCAACGGAGACCGAGGCGCCGTTGCCAATGAGCTGCCAGCACCCTAAGAGGCGTAGTTCCCACTCCATCGCGGCCAGCCCCCTCGATAGCTGCTTCCCGCGGAGGCCTTGTTTCTGTCAACGGCGTCACCCCCGCGGTACGCGCCTACTGAAACGAATACCAGCATGACGAGGGGTTGATAATCCAGTCAATGGATTTATCGGGGTTGACGAGAACTTTCAGGGAAGCCTGACGACGCTACCGGCAGTGTGAAAGATCCGGTCACAACGACTGGTCGGAACCCGTTTCCCGATGCTCGGCCACCGCGCGCGCAGCAAGCCAATCGCTCACGCCCTTGACAGCGGCCTCGGCGCTCGAGGTGACCTTCACCGCCGAAGGCTCCCACGCGCCGTCGGACGCAAGAATGCGAATGCGGAGATCGCCGCCAGCTCCCGGCTCCTTCCACACACGGAGCACGAGGGTCCCGAGTTCCTCGAGCTCGGAGTCGGGTTCGTCCGTCCCGTTGGCGGACGCGGAATGCTGTGCCATCTTCTCCTCATCTGTGACGAGCGCCCCCAGGCGCGCATGACGCAAGGCCGGAGCCTCTTCCTGCAGTCTAGGGGCTTTCGCCCCGATTGTTGGAAGACGCCGGGGGGACGGGCATCTGCTGGAAGACGCCGGGGGACAGGCATCATGACCCCCTTTGGTGCTCTTGCGTCTTCACGATCTCCGCGTGTCCCTAGGCTCCGGTAAGTTAAGGACGTTGACATAGCAGCACGCATGCACACTGCGGCGAACGCTGAAGCAAACCGGCGCCGCGGTCTGCCGACCTCCAGGGAGGCGCCACCCATGGCCACGATCATCTACACCCACACGGACGAGGCGCCTATGCTGGCGACCCACTCGTTCCTTCCGATCATCCAGGCCTTCGCCTCGACCGCGGGCGTCGACGTGCAGACCCGCGACATCTCTCTGTCGGGCCGCATCATCGCGGTGTTCGGGGACTACCTCACGGAGGAGCAGCGTACGTCGGACGCCCTCGCGGAGCTCGGCGAACTCGCCACGAAGCCTGAGGCGAACATCATCAAGCTCCCGAATATCAGCGCTTCGGTGCCGCAGCTCAAGGCCGCGATCGCGGAACTCCAGTCGCAGGGCTTCGCCGTTCCCGACTACCCGGACAACCCGTCGTCCGACGAGGAGACGGACATCCGCTCGCGCTACGACAAGATCAAGGGCTCCGCTGTCAACCCCGTTCTCCGCGAGGGCAACTCGGACCGTCGGGCTCCGCTCTCGGTCAAGAACTACGCCCGCAAGAACCCCCACTCGATGGGCGCGTGGTCCCCCAACTCGAAGACGAACGTCGCGACGATGGACGCCGCCGACTTCCGTCACAACGAGAAGTCGGTCGTGATCCCGCAGGACGACACGCTCACGATCCAGCTCGTGCTCGAGGACGGCACGGTCAAAGACCTCAAGAAGGGCCTCAGGGTCCTCGCCGGCGAGGTCGTCGACGCTACGTTCATGAGCGCCGCTGCGCTCGACGAGTTCCTTGCGGCGCAGGTTGCGCAGGCCAAGGATCTGGGCGTCCTCTTCTCGGCGCACCTCAAGGCCACCATGATGAAGGTCTCCGACCCGATCATCTTCGGTCACGTTGTCAAGGCATACTTCAGCGAGCTGTTCGAGACCTACGGCAAGCAGCTCGCGGCTGCTGGCCTGAGCCCGAACAACGGCCTCGCCTCGATCCTCGGCGGCCTCGACGAGCTCCCCGAGGATGTCCGCGACGGGGTCAAGTCGCTCGTGGCGAAGGGCCTTGAGGAGGGTCCGGCCCTCGCGATGGTGAACTCGGACAAGGGCATCACGAACCTCCACGTTCCCTCGGACGTCATCGTGGACGCGTCCATGCCGGCCATGATCCGCCTCGGCGGTCACATGTGGGGCCCTGACGGCAAGGAGCACGACACGCTCGCCGTCCTGCCCGACTCCTCCTACTCGGGGGTCTACCAGGTGGTCGTCGACGACTGCCGCGCCCATGGCGCCTACGACCCGACCACGATGGGCACCGTCCCGAACGTCGGGCTCATGGCACAGGCCGCGGAGGAGTACGGCAGCCACGACAAGACGTTCGAAATCCCCGCGGCCGGCCGAGTCCAGGTTGTCGACAGTGCAGGGAACGTCCTCATGGAGCACACCGTCGAGCCGGGTGACATCTGGCGCGCATGCCAGACGAAGGACGTACCGATCCGCGACTGGGTCAAGCTCGCGGTGACCCGCGCCCGCGCGTCGAAGACGCCAGCCGTCTTCTGGCTCGACGAGACCCGCGCGCACGACCGGAACCTCATCGCGAAGGTCCGCGAGTACCTCAAGGACCACGACACGGACGGCCTCCAGATCGAGATCATGGCGCCGACGGAGGCGACGGCGTTCACGCTCGAGCGCATCCGCCGTGGCGAGGACACGATCTCGGTGACCGGCAACGTGCTCCGCGACTACCTCACGGACCTGTTCCCGATCCTCGAGCTCGGCACGAGCGCCAAGATGCTCTCCATCGTTCCGCTCATCAACGGCGGAGGCCTCTTCGAGACCGGAGCCGGCGGTTCCGCTCCGAAGCACGTCCAGCAGTTCCTCGAGGAGGACTACCTCCGCTGGGACAGCCTGGGCGAGTTCCTCGCGCTCGCCGTGAGCTTCGAGCACCTCGCGACCTCGACCGGGAACTCCAAAGCTCAGGTGCTCGCCGAGACGCTCGACCGTGCCACCGGCACGTTCCTGCTCGAGAACAAGTCCCCGGGCCGCAAGCTGGGCACGATCGACAACCGTGGCAGCCACTATTACCTCGCTCAGTATTGGGCCAAGGAGCTCGCGGAGCAGACGGACGACGCCGCTCTGGCGGCAGCGTTCGGACCCGTCGCCCGTGCGCTCGTCGAGCAGGAAGACGCCATCCTGGCCGAGCTGCTCGGGGTTCAGGGTCACTCGGTTGAGATCGGCGGCTACTACCACCCCGACGAAGAGAAGACCTTCGCCGTCATGCGTCCGTCGCGGACGCTCAACGGCGTCATCGACTCCCTTCGCGGCTGACCTTCTCCGCCCCTTCGGCGCCCCGCACCGCTCCGGTGTGGGGCGCCGTCGTCGGTGGGGCGCCGTCGTCAGTCCATCCCCCAGCGACGGACTGACGACGGCAGTCGTGTCGGAATTTCACCAGCTTTCGGACTCGAACGGCGGCGTGTCCGTCGGATCGGCGGCGCGTCGGCGGCCAGGGCCCCCAGATAGTGGTGAAACTCCATCAAGCTGTACCCCGAGGGGCGGCTCCGGCGGTCAGCTCTGCCCAGATCGACTGACCGAAACCGTCCCTCGGGGGGTCCTCATCGGGCGGTCCTCAGGAGAGGGCTGCCCGAGGCAGTTGCCGAGCGGCAACTCCGCCCGCGACTCCCAGACCGCTCATTGCGAGGCCGACTCCGATGCCGAGGAGCAGCATCGCGGCCGCGAGCAGGAGCGTGAGATCCGTCGGAGTAGTGCCCGCGCCGGTGACGAACGAGCTCAGTCCGAGGCACGGCTCCGTTCCCGAGCCGCTGGTCGGGCCAGCGGCGCCGGTGCCAGCGGCGCCGGTGCCGGCGGTGGCGTTGGCGCCAGCGGTGGTGCTCGTTCCAGCGGTGGTGCTCGCCCCGTTGGTGCCGGAGCCCAAAGTCGCCCCGCTGCCCGTGCCCGTTGCCGCTGCAATGCTGCCGCTGAGAGCCGGCCCACCGCCAAAGGAAGCGGAGACAGCCGGGGACGTCGCACCCACGCCGCCAGTGCTGTCAGCGGTGGTGCCGGTGCCTAGATCCGCACTGCCGCTGCCGGTCGTGCCCAGATCCGCACTGCCGGTGCCAGTGCCGCCGCCAGTGCCACTGCCAGTGCCGGTGTCCGCGGTGCCGCCGCCACCGCCCGTGCCGGTGATATCGGCAGGCTGGCTCAGGCCTATGCTCGCGTCGATGGCGCCGAGGAGGTCGCCCAGAGCGGTTCCTGAACCGACGCTGGTGCCAGCTCCAGCCGTGGCGGAGCCCGTGCCGGTCCCTGAGCCGGTACCCGGCTGGGCCGCGTTGAGCAAGAGCGTCGCGTTGCTCCCGTCAGCGACTCCGAGGGCAGGAAGGCCCGCGGAGACGGCGCCGGATGCGGGAACTGGGGCGTTCGCCGCGACCGTCAGAGCGAGCGGATTGAGGCTCGCCTGAGGGCTGACGCCCGTGCCCGAGCCGCTGATCCCGGCGTCCGGTGCGGCGGGGACGGTCGGAACCGTCGAGGCTCCCGACGTCACGACGGCAGGGATTCCGAGGGAGAGTGCCGGTGCGGTGCTGACGCTTGTCGTCTGGTCGCCTGCCCCGGCGACGGCGGCAGCGGCCGGCGTCGTCACGACGACGGCGGGAGACGTCGCCGTCGTCGTCGTGCTGCCCGCGGTCGGGCTATTGACAACGGCGGGGGCGCCGATTGAGACGACTGGCGCGGCGGAAAGGGTGAGCGCCGGCGAGCTCGACCCGGTCGTATCGGTCGCGCCCGTCCCACCGGCCACCGCGCCACCAACTGTGCTCCCGGACGCTCCGGTGGGGAGGGCGACGGCTGGCATGGTGGTTGGCGACTCGTCGCCATCCGTCGCGGTGGGCAATGACACGGTGGGCAGTGACACGGCGGGCAGCGAAGCCCCCGAGACGCCGCTTGTCGTGCCCGAGCTCAGGACGCTCGTGCCCGAGCTCAGGAGGCTCGTGCCCGAGGTTGGGGCGGTGGAACCGCCAATCTGGACGGTCACGGGGACCGCGGCATTGACGAGGGGGTTGGTTGTCACGGTCGTGCTGTCTGCCAGCGCGGCCGCCTCGCCGAGGCCCATGAGGCCTCCAGCGACAACGGCGCCGAGCAGCACTCGGCGGGCAAGCTTGTTCACAGTTCACTCCTGGTCTGAAGGGTGCGCGCAAGGGCGCGCGGGGACCGCGTTGTCTGCCGCGCTGTGGGCAGACCGGTCCCCCTTCAGTCGGGAGTGGAGCCGGGATCGAAGGCAGGAGACGCCGGCACGAAGCCGCGCCCGGGGCGCCTGCGGCCCAGAAGGAAGAAGAGCGGAGCAAGGAGGAACCCCGCGACGAGCGTGGCAGTCCCCGAAACGGGCGACGTCGGCCCGCTCACTCCGCCCGCGCCGGAATCGGAGGGGGCGGCGGGAGGTACGTCCGGCTGCTGCTCAGGAGGCGCACCGAGAGGCGCCTTGGAGCCAGCGTCGAGGCCCCTCTGGACGACGGCGGCCGCAGACCAGATCGCCGACCAGTCCGGCGCGGCCGCTGCGAGCCAGGCTTGCCCGAGGCCGGCGGAAAGCCCGACGACGGCGGCCTGGGGAGCGGGTGCGGCCGGCGGGGCTGCATCGGCCGACGTTGCCTGCTCCGGGACTGCAGCTCCGCCATCGGGCGCGCCCACTGCAGCGGCGCCAGAGCCTGCTCCGGTCA
Organism: Sinomonas sp.; assembly: GCF_036848755.1. Taxonomy (NCBI): domain Bacteria; kingdom Bacillati; phylum Actinomycetota; class Actinomycetes; order Micrococcales; family Micrococcaceae; genus Sinomonas; species Sinomonas sp. Next base: position 20,808 of record NZ_DAIUJO010000024.1, read on the forward strand.
CATCGGGTGGCAAGGGTGCGAGGGGGCCCGGAAGCGTGACGGGGACGGGCGCGGCGGCGGTGTCAGAGAGTGCCCCGCCAACCTTGGTGACGGTCTGGCCGAGGCCGGAGGCGGTGTTCGTGACGACCGGAGTGAGGGCCTCGAGCGGACCTTGCAGAACGGGGGCCACAACGTCGGGTGCGGCTGCGACGGTCGAGCCGAGCGTCGTCGCCGTGCTTCCGATCGTCGACGCAAGGGACGTCTTCAGCGGCGCCGCCGCCTGCTGCACCTCGGTGACCGGCGGGAGAGCCGAGGTGACGGTCTGGATGGCGGCGGCCGCGGCGTGAGCCGGGGAATCAAGGACAGGAGACGCCAGCACCTGCGAGGACACCGGTGGGGCGGGGGCCGGATCCGTGGACGCGGACGCAGACGAACCCCCCAACAACAGCCACCCGACCCCGAGCCCCGCGGCGACGGCCGCGTGGCGCGCGAGGGAGAGGGCGCGATGCCGTGCCTCTGGTGCCAACCGCATGCCCCCTCCTCCCCAGCGTGAAGGACTCGGTTGAAACGCTCGCAGTGATGGTCATGTTATGTGACAGTCTTGACGGGCGGAAGACTTGGAGGCACACATTTGCGGCGGCGATCAGCGGTTCGCGCGCTCGTCGTTGGGGTAGCGGACGCCGAGCTGTCGGCGCACCCCGTCGAAGAGGCGCATGGTGCTGAGCGTGTGGGCCCAGGTCATCGTGGGGCTCTCGACGACTCCCTGCTGCACGCAGCGGGTCACCTCGCGCAACTCGTAGACGTAGCCCCGTCCGACGACGTCGAACCTCTCCGACCGCGCGGGGTCCCACCCGCGCTGCACGGTGAGCTCGTTCGGATTGTTGATGCCTCCGACGGTCGTCAGCACGCCCTCGGATCCCGCCACGGTCGCGATCCGCGGGCCGTGCGCGCGCAGCGACGACGTGAGCGTCGCGAGCTGCCCGCCGCTGTATCCGAGGGCCAGGACGTTCTGCTCATCGACCCCGTCGGCGTTGAGCGCGCCGAGCGCCGTGAGCGAGTCGGGGAAGCCCAACGTCCCGACGGGCCACAGGAGGGGGTACACCGTGAGGTCGAGGAGGGCGCCGCCGCCGGCTCCCACGGCCCAGATCCGATGGGTGGGGTCCCTCGGCGCCGGGAAGCCGAGGTCCGCCGAAACCCATTGGACCTCGCCGAGTTCGCCCGACTCGGCGATCTCGAACGCCCGCTGGATCGAGGGGAGGAACCGCGACCACATGGCCTCCATGAGGAAGACGCCGCGGGCGCGGGCCAGGTCGACGAGCTCCTGGGCCTCGTGCGCGTTGATCGTGAAGGCCTTCTCGACGAGAACGTTCTTGCCCGCCTCGATGATTGCCTTCGCCACCTCGTAATGCTGGGCATGCGGGGTCGCGACATACACGACGTCGACGTCGGGGTCCCGAGCCAGCGCGACGTAGCCGGGGACCCCGCCGTCGTCCCCGTAGTGCCTCCGGAAGCCGAACTCCCGGGCAAACTCCTCCGCCCTGTCGGCGAAGCGCGAGCTCACGGCGTGCAGGGTCGCGTCGGGGAGCAGCGCGAGGTCGCGGACCACGGTGCGCGCGATCCCTCCCGTTGCGACCACTCCCCAGTTGAGGGACCGGCCCGTCGGCGTCAGGGGGTCGGTGCTGTCCTGGAGCGAGAGCCACGAACGTTCGATATGGCGCGTCATGCGTCCCATCCTTGCACGCGGTCGCGTCGCCTGATCGGGGGTCGGACGACGGCGGGACTCAGGCCCAGTAGGGGCGGGCACGCCGGGCTGCGGCGTGGAGCGGCGCGCCGTCGAACTCCCACCACGACTCCGGAATGCCCGCCGCCTGCCACTCCGCCACGAGGCGGTGCGGGCCCGGCTCCGGGAGGGGCCAGAGCCAGAGGCTGAGCAGGATGGTCCGCTCCCGCTCGCCCCCCGAACCGCTCCCGCCCACCTGGCGCAGGACAGCCGGCGGGGCAGGCGATTCCGGGCTCGGCCAGGGCGGCTGTGCATCCGTGAGAGCTTTGCCGCCGTCGGGGAACAGGATCCCGAACCGCAGGCTCGTCGGATCGTCGAAGGCGCGGTGCCCGATCCCCACACGGTCGCGGGCGAGCGTGTCCCATTCGCGGTCGGTCTCGTCGGTGCGGCGACGCACGCCGCGGATCTCGAGGGTCGCCCCGTTCCCGAAGACCCTCGCCGACTCGACCGCGAGGGTCACGCGGTCAGTCTGCGCGAGGATGGCCTCGAGCGGGACCACGGCGGGCAGCTCGAGGGCCGGCGGAACAAACCACTCGGGCAGTTGGGGCTGGGGAGGACGTGGAGGGCGGGAGTCGGGTGCCGGCAGAAAGAAGCCCATGGGCCCATGGTGCCAGCCGCTCGGCCCTGCGGGCGTCAGCCAGCCCGATTGGCCTCTCGGTGCGCCCGCGCGAGTTCTCGGTAGTGCTCCGCATTCCGGTGCACCCCTGCCACTTCGTCGTCGGTCAGCTCGCGTCGCACCTTCGCCGGAACGCCGGCAACGAGCGAGCGCGGCGGGACCACCGTCCCCTCGAGGACCACGGCGCCGGCCGCGACGAGCGAGTCGCCGCCGATGACGGCACCGTTCATGATGGTCGCGCTCATTCCGACGAGCACGTTGTCCTCTACGGTGCACCCGTGGACGACCGCATTGTGCCCGACGGACACGCCGGAGCCGAGGGAGCAGGGGAAGCCCTCGTCCGCGTGGAGGACGACGTTGTCCTGGAGATTGCTCCCGGCCCCGACCCGGATGGCCGCGGTGTCAGCGCGGACCGAGACGCCGTAGAAAGCGCTTGAGTCCTCGGCCAGATGCGCGTCGCCGATGATGCTCGCCGTCGGCGCGATGAACACGCTCGGATGGATGTCAGGGCTCGTGCCCCCGAAGTCGATGACAGGCATGGGCTCAGACTAACGGTCGGACGGTCAATCGAAGACGACAGTCCGGGTCCCATCGAGCAGCACACGGTGCTCGGCGTGCCATTGGACGGCGCGGCACAGCGTCCTGCCCTCGACGTCCCGGCCGAGCTGCACGAACTGTTCGGGGGTCTTGGAGTGGTCCACCCGGATGACCTCCTGTTCGATGATGGGGCCCTCGTCGAGGTCCGCGGTCACGTAGTGGGCGGTGGCTCCGATGATCTTGACGCCCCGCGCGTGCGCCTGGTGGTAGGGCTTCGCTCCCTTGAACGACGGGAGGAACGAGTGATGGATGTTGATCGCCCGGCCTTCGAGTGCGCGGCAGAGGTCGTCGGAGAGGATCTGCATGTAGCGGGCAAGCACGACGAGCTCGATCCGGTGTTCCTCGACGAGGGCGAGCAGCTTGGCCTCGGCTTCGGCCTTGGTGCCAGACGTGACGGGCAGGTGCACGAACGGAATCCCGTAGAACTCGGCCATGGGCGCGAGCTCGGTGTGGTTGGAGACGATGACGGGTACCTCGATGGGCAGCGCCCCGGAGCGCTGCTGGAACAGGAGGTCGTTGAGCGTCCGGCCGTCCTTCGAACACATGATGAGGGTCCGCACGCGCTCGCCGTCAGTGAAGATGCCGAGCTTCATCTCGAAGGCCTCGGCCACCGGCGCGAGCGATGCCTCCAGCTCCGCCCTCGGTGCTGACGTCGCGACGGTGACCCGCATGAAGAACGTGCCGGTGTCGCGGCTCTCGTACTGGCGGGATTCGGAGATGTTGCAGCCCGCTTCGAGCAGGGCGCCGGAGACGGCATGCACGATCCCGGGGCGGTCCGGACAGGAGAGCGTCACGATGAAGGAGTTGGGTGCCACGCTGTATAGGTTAAGCGCTGCGGGCCGCTTCAACGCTGTCGGTTCGGCTGAGCGCCTCGAGCCGGCGCACGGCGGCGACCGCGGCGGCCCGCCCGGCCCGTGTCGCACCGATGGTGGACGCTGACGCGCCGTATCCCACGAGGAAGAGGCGCGGCTCGCGCACGACGCTCACTCCGTCCTCGGCCATGAGCACGCCGCCTCCGCGCTCGCGGAGCCCGAGGGGCGAGAGGTGCCCCAAGGAGGCACGGAAGCCGGTGGCCCAGAGGATCGCGTCGAGATCCAGTTCCGTGCCGTCGGCGAGCACGGCGCCGTCGCGCGTGAGCCGCGCGAGCGGCCCCCGCGAGACCAGCACGCCGCGGTCCATGCCCGCACGATACTGCTCGGTGAGCGGGAGGCCCGTCGCGGCCACGACGCTGAGCGGCGGCAGTCCGGCGCGGGTGCGTTCGTTGACCCGGCGTTCGACGTCGATGCCCCAGTCCGAGTCGAAGGGCGCCTCACGGAATTCGGGGGAGCGGCGAGTCGACCAGAACGTCGTGGCCCCCGCCGCGTTGAGCTGGAGGAGGAACTGAAGGGCCGAGGTCCCTCCGCCGACGACCAGTACGCGTTGGCCGCGGAACTCGTCCGCCGAAACGAAGTCGTGGGTGTGGAGCTGGCCTCCTCGGAAGAGGTCCTGCCCCGGATAGCGCGGCCAGTGGGGGCGGTCCCACGTGCCGGTGGCGCTGATGACCGTCCTCGCCTGCCACGACCGTCCGTCGGCGGCGCGCACGAGGAGCGCGTCGTCGTCGTCCGTTGCCCGCGTGACGGAGGTGACCTGCACGGGTCGCTCGACCGGGAGTCCCATGGTGCGTTCATATTCGCCGTAGTAGCGGCTCACGACGGCGGAGCTCGGCTCGGCCGGGTTGGGCGCCTCGAGCGGCAGGCCAGGGAGAGGGTGGAGCCCATGCGCGGCGTCGAACGTGAGAGACGGCCAGCGGTGGCGCCACGCACCCCCGGGCCCCTCGTTGGCGTCCAGAAGCACGAAGTCCTCCCACGGCCGGAGCCCCCGGCGCTGCAGCCAGTAGGCGGCGCTCAAGCCAGCCTGTCCGGCCCCGATCACTACGGCCTGCAACCCTTTCATCCCACTCCTTCTGTTGACGCGTCAATCACCTAGGTAACCAGAACCGAAGCCCCTCTGTTCCCGGGCGAACAGCACGGTAGACTGGCGTGGTCGCAACTGGCGTTGGGTGGATCACCACCGGGGAGCGACACGCGCCGCCGTCGAAGGGCTTCAGAACTCCGGGGACGGCGCACAGGGGACACCGTGGGTCGTACGCCTGGGCCAGGGGTCGAGCACTCCGTGCCGTCACGCCTCGCCATGCAGTTCCGGCGCGGGCGAAACGGCCGGTAGCCTGACCTGTAGCACGCCGAGCCCAAATTCAGGAGATCCCGTGACCACCGCGAATCCCACCGTGTCCTCCGTCAGCAACCTTCCCCTCGCCGACGTCGATCCTGAGATCGCCGCCGTCCTCGACCAGGAGCTCGGGCGCCAGCGTGGCACGCTCGAGATGATCGCGTCCGAGAACTTCGCTCCCCGCGCCGTCATGGAGGCGCAGGGGTCGGTGTTGACGAACAAGTACGCCGAGGGCTACCCGGGGCGCCGCTACTACGGCGGCTGCGAGTACGTCGACGTCGCCGAGAACCTCGCGATCGACCGCGTCAAGGCCCTTTTCGACGCCGAGTTCGCCAACGTCCAACCGCACTCGGGCGCCCAGGCCAACGCCGCGGCGCTCTCGGCGCTCATCAACCCGGGCGACAAGATCCTGGGCCTCTCGTTGGCCCACGGCGGTCACCTCACCCACGGGATGAAGCTGAACTTCTCCGGCAAGCTCTACCAGGTCGCCGCGTACCAGGTGGAAGAGGACACGTTCCGGATCGACATGGACAAGCTGCGCGAGCAGGCCCTCGCCGAGCGACCGCAGGTCATCATCGCCGGGTGGTCTGCCTACCCGCGGCACCTCGACTTCGCCGCGTTCCGCTCGATTGCCGACGAGGTCGGCGCCTACCTGTGGACCGACATGGCGCACTTCGCGGGCCTCGTCGCCGCGGGCCTGCACCCGAGCCCGGTGCCGCACTCGCACGTCGTCACCTCGACGGTTCACAAGACCCTCGCCGGCCCGCGCTCCGGCGTGATCCTCGCGAAGCAGGAATTCGGCAAGAAGCTCAACTCGAACGTCTTCCCCGGGCAGCAGGGCGGCCCGCTCATGCATGTCATCGCCGCCAAGGCCGTCGCCTTCAAGATCGCCGGTTCCGAGGAGTTCAAGGAGCGCCAGGAGCGCGTGCTCGAGGGTGCCCGCATCATCGCTGAGCGCCTGAACCAGCAGGATGTCGCCGAAGCAGGCGTCTCCGTGCTCACGGGCGGCACCGACGTGCACCTCGTGCTCGTCGACCTCCGCAACTCCCAGCTCGACGGCCAGCAGGCCGAGGATCTGCTCCATGCCGTCGGCATCACGGTCAACCGCAACGCCGTCCCGTTTGACCCCCGGCCGCCGATGGTCACCTCGGGCCTCCGGATCGGGACCCCTGCGCTCGCCACCCGCGGATTCGGGGCCAACGAGTTCACGGAGGTCGCGGACATCATCGCCGCGGCCCTCAAGGGCGGCGCCGACCTCGAGTCGCTGCGGGCACGCGTGGACAAGCTCGCGGCGGACTTCCCGCTGTACCCGGGGCACGAGGAGTGGTGAGCGCGTCGATGGCCTCCGCAGTCTCGAGTGGCGCCGTCGTCCTCGATGGGAAGGCCGCTTCGGCGGCCATCAAGGCTGAACTCGCCGAGCGGGTCGCGGCCCTCAAGGCCAAGGGGATCACTCCTGGCATCGCGACCGTCCTCGTGGGCGCCGACCCGGCCTCGCAGCTCTACGTGGGCATGAAGCACAAGCAGTCGCTTGCGATCGGGATGAACTCGATCCAGAAGACGCTGCCCGCGGATGCCACCCAGGAGCAGGTCGAGGCGCTGATCGACGAGCTCAACGCCGACCCGACGTGTCACGGGTACATCGTGCAGCTGCCGCTGCCGAAGCATCTCGACACCGACGCGATCCTCGAGCGGATCGACCCGGCGAAGGACGCCGACGGGCTCCACCCGACCAACCTCGGGCGGCTCGTGCTCAACGTCAACCACCCGATCGAAACCCCGCTGCCGTGCACGCCGCGGGGCGTGATCGAGCTGCTCCTCCGGAACGACTACGACCTCAAGGGCAAGCACGTCGTCGTCGTGGGACGGGGCGTGACGATCGGCCGATCCATTCCGCTCCTGCTGACGAGGCGCGCGATCAACGCGACCGTGACGCTGACGCACACCGGCACCCAGGACCTCTCCGAGCACCTGCGCCGGGCCGACGTCATCGTCGCTGCGGCGGGCGTGAAGCACATCGTCAAGCCGGAAGACGTCAAGCCGGGAGCCGCGGTGCTCGACGTCGGCGTGACCCGTGAGGCGGACTCAGAGGGTGGCAAGCCGAAGGTGTTCGGCGACGTCGACCCGGGCGTTGCAGCCGTGGCCGGCTACCTCTCGCCGAACCCAGGTGGAGTGGGCCCCATGACCGTAGCGCTGCTCATGACGAACGTCGTCGAGGCCGCCGAGCGTCAGGCGGCCAACGCCTGACAGCGCGGGCCCGAGGGCCGGGAGCCCGACGGCACCCGGGCCCGAGCCTCCCGCCTGACGGCCCCATCCGCACACAACTCTCGTTGCGCCGTCACCTCCGCAGGGTCAGGACCCTGCGGAGGTGACGGCGCAACATCTTTGGGTGGGCATGCCGGCGTTGCGGGCCCGTCGCTCCGGGCCACGGGGAGGCGGCGATCTTTCTGAAAGATGCGTTGCAGAAAATGGCCAGAATCCCTTCCGGTCACCTTGCATGTCGAGTAGTGTGCGGTGAGTGTCGCATGAAGCACGAGGCGTTGTCGGGGGGACAGTGGTGGCCGGTGTTCGTGCCGCGGGATCGCCCGTCATCAGCGCTCGTGATCTCGTGAAGACCTACGGGGACGTCAACGCGGTCGACGGGATCACCTTCGACGTTCCCGCAGGAGAATCGTTCGGCCTCCTCGGCCCGAACGGCGCAGGGAAGTCGACGACGATGCGCATGATCGGGGGCGTGACCCAGCGCACGAGTGGGCAGCTGGACATCATGGGCCTGGACCCCGAGAAGCAGGGCCCCGAGGTCCGCGCGCACCTCGGCGTCGTTCCGCAGCAGGACAATCTCGACGAAGAGCTTCGTGTCCGGGACAACCTCATCATCTACGGACGCTACTTCGGCCTCTCGCGCAGCTACCTCAGTCAGCGCGCGGACGAGCTGCTCGAATTCGCGCAGCTTGAGGACAAGGCGAGGGCCCGCGTCGACTCGCTCTCCGGCGGGATGAAGCGCCGCCTCACCATCGCGCGTTCGCTCATCAACGACCCGAAGATCCTCCTCCTCGATGAGCCGACCACTGGGCTCGACCCCCAGGCGCGGCACGTCCTGTGGGATCGTCTCTTCCGGCTCAAGGAGCAGGGCGTCACCCTCGTCCTGACGACCCACTACATGGACGAGGCGGAGCAGCTGTGCGATCGCCTCGTCGTCGTGGACAAGGGCAAGATCATGGCCGAGGGCTCGCCCGCGGAGCTCATCCGGAAGCATTCGAGCCGCGAGGTGCTCGAGGTGCGTTTCGGGGCTGACCGGAACCTCGCCGTCGCGGATCGGCTGGGCGGAACGGGGGATCGGATCGAGGTCCTCCCGGACCGGGTCCTCGTGTACAGCGAAAACGGCGAGGAGTCGCTCGAGGTCATCCGGGGGAGGGGTCTCCATCCGATCACTTCCCTCGTACGGCGCGCCTCGCTCGAGGATGTCTTCCTGCGGCTGACCGGGCGGTCGCTCGTTGAGTGACGAGCAGCTTCTCCGGGCGCAGGCTCCCGAGGTCTCCGCGGCCAAGGCCCGTCGCTGGGGTTCGTTCTACTTCATGGAGCACATGCTGCGCAGTATGCGGGCCTACGTTGTGACCATCGTCGTCACAAGCGTCGGCAACCCGCTCCTCTACCTGTTCTCGATGGGAGTCGGCCTCGCTTCAATCGTCGATCGGAGCCCCACGGCACACTTCGCCGGCGTCGGCTACCTCGCGTTCGCCGCTCCCGCCCTCCTCGTCTCAAGCTCCGTCATGACGTGTGCGAACGAGATGATGTTCCCTGTCATGGACGGCTTCAAATGGCGCCGCGTCTACTACGGCCCACACGTGACTCCGCTCGTTCCCGGGCAGCTCGCGGCGGGGCACATGATGGCGGTCGGCGTGCGGCTGCTCGTGCAGTGCAGCGTGTTCTTCCTCATCATGCTCGGGTTCGGTGCGGCGATGAGCCCGAGCTCGTGGCTCATTATCCCCGTGGGCGTCCTCGCGGGAATGGCGTTCGGCACACCGCTCATGGCCTATGCCGCCAGGATCGACAAGGAGAACTTCCAGTTCTCGATGATCCAGCGCTTCATCGTCATGCCGCTCTTCCTGTTCTCTGGGACTTTCTATCCGCTGGAGACCATGCCTCAGGCGATGCAGTGGATCGGGTGGATCTCCCCGCTGTGGCACGGCAACCAGTTGGGCCGCCTCGCGACCATCGGACTCACGGAGCCGCTGTGGCTCGTGGCCGTCCACGTCGTCTACCTCGCGGGCCTCGGGGTCGGCGGCATGATCTGGGCTCGCCGCAACTACGCGAGACGGATGAACGCATGAGCATCGTGCACGACGACGACTACGTCCTGGCGGCCGACCGTCGCCCCTTGAGCGCCCTCTATTCGCGGAATGCCCGAGCGGTGATCGAGCGCGGGTTCCGAGTCATCAAGAGCCAGAACTGGATCGTGCTCGTTTCGGGCTTCTTCGAGCCGGTGTTCTACCTGCTCTCCATGGGGATCGGGCTGGGGCGGCTCGTCGGTTCGGTGGAGGGGCCCAGCGGGGCCCCCATCAGCTATGCGGCCTACATCGCTCCTGCACTCCTCGCGGTCTCGGCGATGAACGGGGCGATCTACGACTCGACCTGGAACATCTTCTTCAAGATGCATTTCGGGAAGCTCTACCAGAGCATGCTCTACACCTCGCTCGGGCCGTTCGACATCGCGGTCGGCGAGATCTTCATGGCGCTCTTCCGCGGGTTCCTCTATGCGCTCGGCTTCACCGGCGTCATGGCCGTGATGGGGCTCATCACGACGCCGTGGGCGCTTCTGCTCGTCCCGACTTCCGTCATGGTGGCCTTCGGCTTTGCAAGCTTCGGCATGGCCATCACGAGCTACATGAAGACGTTCCAGCAGATGGACATCATCACGTTCGTCATGCTCCCGATGTTCCTGTTCTCGGCGACCTTCTATCCTCTCTCGGTCTACCCGGAACCGGTCCAGTGGGTCGTCCAGGCCCTCCCGCTCTGGCACGGCGTCGAACTCATGCGTGAGATCAGCACGGGCACGTTCGGGGTTCTGACGCTGGTCCATTTGCTCTACTACGTCGTCATGATCCTCGTGGGCCTCGCGTTCACGACGCGACGCCTGCGCGCGCTCTTCCTGCGCTGAGCGCAGCGGATCGAGGCGATCCCACGGGTCTGGGAGAATAGGCGGCATGCAGTCTCTCGGCTCCCAACACCCTGCCTCCACGCGCTCGGGCATGCGCATCAGCACGCTCGGCCTGTCGGTTCTTGTCCTCGCGTTCCTCGTTGCGGTGATCTTCGCCGCGAACCGGAACGAGGTGATCGGCTGGATCGTCGCCGTCATCTCGCTCGCGTGGCTGGTGTTCGCCGTCTTCGTCTTCGTTTCCGTCCGCAATGCGGGCCGCCGCGCCCAGGCGAAGTTCGAGGAGGCTGCGCTCCGCCTCGGCGGCCGCGCGCCCTCGATGGCCGGTCAGCAGGTCGCCGGCGAGGCACGCACGGTCGACGACGCCCGCGACCTCAAGCTCGACCACTCGTTCAAGATCATCCAGGTCCAGGAGCGCGTGGTGCGCGAGAACCTCGGCAAGGATCCGGAGCAGGTGGCCCGCGCTCTCGAGACCATCCAGATCACGGCGGCGAACGCCCGCGACATGCTGCGTCCGGACGGCGGTGAGCCCGTCACGGGGACCGTCGTCGACGAAGGGTAGAGTGGCAAGGTGACCCTCGAAGCTGCCATCACACCTGCATATGCGCCGAAGGACGGGGCGCTGCGCATTGCGACGGTTAATGTCAACGGCCTGCGCGCGGCCTGGCGCAAGGGAATGCCCGAGTGGCTCGAGCCGCGCGACGTCGACATCCTCTGCCTCCAGGAAGTGCGCGCACCTGACGACGTCGTCAATGCGTACTTGGAGGGGTGGTATGTCCTTCATGCAGAGGCTGACGCGAAGGGCCGCGCCGGTGTCGCCGTCGCGTCACGTGCCCAGCCGACCGCGACGCGAGTCGGCATCGGCGACGACTACTTCGCGACGGCGGGTCGCTGGGTCGAGGCGGATTTCGCGGTCGACGGCGGAAAGCAGCTCACCGTGGTGAGCGCCTACGTGCATTCGGGTGAGGTCGACACGCCCAAGCAGGTCGACAAGTACCGCTTCCTCGACCTCATGCTCAAGCGGCTCCCGGAGCTGGCCGAGCTGAGCGACTACGCGCTCGTCGTCGGCGATCTCAACGTCGGGCACACCCCTCTGGACATCCGCAACTGGAAGGCGAACCAGAAGCGAGCGGGCTTCCTGCCCGAGGAGCGCGCGTACTTCGACCGCTTCTTCGGGGACGAGATCGGCTGGAAGGACGTGCATCGCCAGCTGTCGGGGGAGATCGACGGCCCGTACACGTGGTGGTCACAGCGGGGACGCGCCTTCGACAACGACGCCGGGTGGCGGATCGACTACCACATGGCAACGCCCGGCCTCGCAGCCTCGGCCCGGAACGCCGTCGTCGACCGCGCGAGCGCGTGGGACACGCGCTTCTCGGACCATGCTCCCCTCGTCATCGACTACAAGCTCTAGACCCCGGAAGACCCACTGACCATGACGATTGACTCCACGCCAGCCATGACCCCTCCGGGGCGCCAGCGTCTCGTCTCGGGCATGCAGCCCTCCGGCGACTCGCTTCACCTCGGCAACTATCTCGGGGCCCTCGTCAATATGGTGAAGCAGCAGGATGAGTACGACTGCTTCTACTTCATCCCGGATCTGCACGCGATCACCGTTCCGCAGGAACCCGAGGAACTGCGGGAGCGCACGCGACTGACGGCGGCCCAGTTCATCGCGGCCGGGATCGACCCTGACAGGTCGACGCTCTACGTCCAGTCCCACGTCCCGGAGCACGCGCAGCTCGCCTGGGTGCTCAACTGCATTACGGGCTTCGGCGAGGCCTCGCGCATGACGCAGTTCAAGGACAAGGCGGCCCGCCAGGGTCACGACGCCGCGAGCGCCGGCCTCTTCACGTACCCGATGCTGATGGCGGCCGACATCCTGCTCTACAAGCCCTATGGCGTTCCGGTGGGGGAGGACCAGCGGCAGCATCTTGAGCTGGCGCGCACCCTCGCGCACCGCTTCAACACCCGTTTTGGCGAGACGTTCGTGGTCCCAGAGGCGCTCATTCCGCCGGTCGCAGCGAAGATCTACGACCTGCAGAACCCGACTGCCAAGATGTCGAAGTCGGCGGACTCGCCCAACGGCCTCATCAACATCCTCGATGACCCGAAGGTCACGGCGAAACGCATCAAGTCGGCCGTCACGGACACGGAGACGGTGGTCCGGTTCGATCGGGAGACGAAGCCCGGGATCTCCAACCTGCTCACTATCGGCTCGACCATCACGGGGCAGAGCATCGACGAACTCGTGGCCTCCTATGAGGGCAAGATGTACGGTCACCTCAAGGCCGACGTCGCGCAGATCGTCGTCGACGCGGTCGCGCCCATCAAGGCGCGGACCGAGGAACTCCTGCAGGACCCGGCCGAGCTCGATCGCCTGCTCGCGGTCGGGGCGGGAAAGGCCCGCGAGATCGCCTCCGAAACGCTGGACGACGTATACCGGAAGGTGGGCTTCCTTCCCGCCATGGCGCCGGCTGCTGCATCCGTCTGAGGCGATGACGGGCCGACTCGAAGGGCAGACTCAGGCGCCGGACGGGGAAACTCCCCTCGTCGGCGTCATCCTCGGCTTCCCGGACGACATCGCTGCCGAGCTCCGCAAATGGCGGGCGTCCTTCGGGGACCCGGTGGCCGACGTCATCCCCGCGCACATCACGCTCGTGACGACGACGGAGGCCGAGGACTGGGACGCTGCGGTGAGCCACGTGCGCAAGGTCGCGGCCCGGCAGTCCCCCTTCCGGGTGACACTCTGCGGCACGGGTTCGTTCCGGCCGGTTTCCGAGGTGGTGTATCTCGAGGTGACGGAGGGGTTCGAGGAGTGCGTCCGGCTCCATGCGGAGCTGCAGCGCGGACCTCTCGAGCGCGAACTCCCTTTCCCCTACCACCCACACGTAACCGTGGCCCATGACGTCGACGCCGAGCGGCTCGATGAGGCGGAGGCGGCGCTGAAGAACTACAGCACTTCCTTCACAGTGGCTAGCATGGGGCTGTATGAGCACGACGCCGACGGCTTCTGGCAACTACGGGAAGAGCTCGACTTCGGGGGAGAGGCGCCCGCGCCCGGCGGGGCCTAACCAACCGAAGGCGGCCCCCACTCCGCCTACCGACCTGGAGAAACTGCGCCTCAACGCGCTCCACGCCCGTCAGGCATGGGGCCGCGCCAAGCTGGATGGCAGCGGGACGTTCAAGCGACTGCTCTCGCTGATCCAGTGGATCGTTGCGAAGGTGAGCACGTTCCGCCCGGTCCGCACGATGCAGCTCTACGGGCTTCGGCACGGGCCGCTCATGAGCGCCGGAATCGGTTTCAACATGTTCTTCTCGATCCTCGGCTTGCTGGCCACCGGCTTCTCGATCGCCGGTCTCGTGCTGGCGGGCCAGCCGGAGCTCGTCAACAAGACGGTCCAGCTCGTCGCACAATCGGCTCCGGGACTGCTCAAGGTCAACGGCCACGACGGCGTCGCCGACCCCAACGCGCTCCTGAACCCCTCGGGTCTCGGCCTCACGGCCATCATCGGAGCGATCGTGACGATCTTCACGTCTTTGGGGTGGATCAGCAGCGTTCGCGACGGCCTCCGGGGTGTTCTCGCGGAACCCCCGCTCCAGATCAACGCGGTCCTGCAGCGGCTGCACGATGCGGGAACACTCCTGATCCTCGGCGTCGCGCTCGTTGTCACGTCCGGCGTGAGCATCCTGTTCACCGGAGCGGTCGGGTTCATCGCGGACCTGTTGCATCTCGACAGGGCGATCGTGGCCCCCGTCAGCTGGATCATCGGCATCCTCGTGCCGCTGCTCCTCAACTGGGCGACCGCCGTGATCATGTTCCGTCTCGCCGCCGGCCTCCGGCTCGCGCGGCGCGCGTGGCTCGAGGCGACGATCATTGCCGGTGTGGGCACCACCATCCTGCAGCTCTTCAGCAGTCAGCTCCTCGCGCGGGCAGGCGCAAATCCATTGCTGGCGTCCTTCGCGATCATCATCGGGCTGCTCATCTGGTTCAACCTCGTGAGCCAGGTCTATCTGGTGTCCGGCTCGTGGGCCGCGATCCGCGAGGCGGACGCGGGCGCCGCGGCGGCCCGCCGGCCGGGCAGGCTGGGCTCGTCCCGCCCATCGTTCCACCCGGGGCGCCAGCTCTCCCGAGCGGAGGCCGAGCTCCAGGCGCGGCCGCGGCGTCAGCCCGTCAACGTCGGCTCGGGGGGACCGCTGACAGACGACGGCGCCCGCTCGCCGGGGCTTCCCGCCGTCCCCACAAGCGTCATGCCACCGGATCCGGTACCTGCCACCGATCCGGCATCGCTTGCCCCCGATCAGCCGCAGCCGCACGGCGTCGGCAGCTGGTTGCGGGGCCTGCGCGGACGCAGGCGCAGCTGAGGGCAGATCCCGAGCACAAATGAGGGAGGGGCGCCGCTGTGCTGCTGCGGGGCCCCTCCCTCGTTCCCGCCTCCTGGGTCGGCCAGAGGCGACGGCTCAGAACTGGCGCGCGAGGACCGCCTGCTTGACCTCAGAGATGGCCTTCGTGACCTGGATGCCTCGGGGGCAGGCCTCCGAGCAGTTGAAGATCGTGCGGCAGCGCCACACGCCTTCCTTGTCGTTGAGGATCTCGAGGCGCATGTCGGCGGCGTCGTCACGCGAATCGAAGATGAAGCGGTGCGCATTGACGATCGCGGCAGGGCCGAAGTACTGGCCATCGGTCCAGAAGACCGGGCACGACGACGTGCACGCCGCACACAGGATGCACTTCGTGGTGTCGTCGAAACGCTCGCGCTCCTCGGGGGACTGGAGGCGCTCCTTCGTAGGCGTGTGGCCCTTCGCCACCAGGAACGGCATGATCTCCCGGTAGGACTGGAAGAACGGCTCCATATCCACGATCAGGTCCTTCTCGACCGGAAGACCCTTGATGGGCTCGACCGTGATCGGCTTGGACGTGTCGAGGTCCTTCAGGAGCGTCTTGCACGCGAGTCGGTTCCGGCCGTTGATGCGCATGGCGTCGGAGCCGCACACGCCGTGGGCGCACGAGCGACGGAACGAGAGCGAGCCGTCGAGCTCCCACTTGACCTTGTGGAGGGCATCCAGCACCCGGTCAGTGCCGTACATGGTGAGCTTGAACTCGTCCCAGTGCGACTCGTCCGAGACCTCAGGGTTGTAACGGCGGACGCGGAGGGTCACGTCGAACGTGGGGATCTCGCCCCCGCCGCCGACGCTCGCGGGAAGCTCGACCTTCGAAGCAGGCTCTGCGGTTGAGGCGGTCATCAGTACTTACGCTCCATCGGCTCGTAGCGGGTGAAGGCGACCGGCTTCGTGCCGAAGCGGATGCCCTTGATGCCCTCGGTCTCACCCGTCGGGTCCTTGTAGAGCATCGTGTGCTTCATCCAGTTGGCGTCGTCGCGGTCGGGGAAGTCCTCGCGGTAGTGGCCGCCGCGGGACTCCTTGCGGTGGAGGGCAGCGACGGTCATGGCCTCTGCGAGGTCGAGGAGGAAGCCGAGTTCCACTGCCTCGAGGAGATCCAGGTTGAATCGCTTGCCCTTGTCCTGGATGCTGATGTTCTCGTAGCGCTCGCGCAGCTTCGCGATGTCGCCGAGAGCGGTCGCGATCGAGTCGGCCGTGCGGAACACCTGCATGTTGGCGTCCATGGTCTCCTGGAGGTCCGCGCGGATCGCGGCCACCCTCTCAGTCCCCGTTGCGGTGCGGACGACGTCCAGCATCGCGATCGTTTCCGCAGCCGGGTTCTCCGGGAGCTCGACGAAATCGGCCGTCTTGGCGTACTCGGCGGCGTTGATCCCCGAGCGCTTGCCGAACACGTTGATGTCGAGGAGCGAGTTGGTGCCGAGGCGGTTGGAGCCGTGCACCGACACGCACGCGACCTCGCCGGCTGCGTACAGGCCGGGGATGACCGTGTCGTTGTCCTGGAGGACCTCGCCCTTGATGTTGGTAGGGACGCCGCCCATGGCGTAGTGCGCCGTCGGATAGACCGGCACGGGCTCCGTGTAGGGCTCAACACCCAGGTACGTGCGCGCGAACTCGGTGATGTCGGGCAGCTTGGCGTCGATGTGCGCCGGCTCGAGGTGCGTCAGGTCGAGCAGGACGTAGTCCTTGTTCGGGCCGGCACCGCGTCCCTCGCGGACCTCGTTGGCCATCGAGCGGGCCACGATATCGCGCGGAGCAAGATCCTTGATCGTCGGTGCGTAGCGCTCCATGAAGCGCTCGCCCTCCGAGTTGCGGAGGATCGCGCCCTCGCCGCGGGCTGCCTCCGAGAGGAGGATGCCGAGTCCTGCGAGACCGGTCGGGTGGAACTGGAAGAACTCCATGTCCTCGAGCGGGATGCCGCGGCGGAACGCGATGCCCATGCCGTCTCCGGTGAGCGTGTGTGCGTTGGACGTCGTCTTGAAGACCTTGCCCGCACCGCCCGTCGCGAAGATGATCGCCTTCGCCTGGAACACGTGGATCTCGCCTGACGCGAGGTCGTAGCTCACGACGCCGGCGACACGCTTCTGCTTGTACGGCGTGCCGTCCTCGCGCACCGCGTCCTCTTCGACGACGAGGAGGTCGAGGACGTAGTACTCGTTGTAGAACTCGACGTTGTGCTTGACGCAGTTCTGGTACAGCGTCTGGAGGATCATGTGGCCCGTGCGGTCGGCCGCGTAGCAGGCCCGGCGCACCGGAGCCTTGCCGTGGTCCCGTGTGTGGCCGCCGAACCGGCGCTGGTCGATGCGGCCCTCAGGGGTGCGGTTGAACGGGAGGCCCATCTTCTCGAGGTCGAGGACGGCGTCGATCGCCTCCTTCGCCATGACTTCCGCAGCGTCCTGGTCGACGAGATAGTCGCCGCCCTTGACGGTGTCGAAGGTGTGCCACTCCCAGTTGTCCTCCTCGACGTTGGCGAGGGCGGCACACATGCCGCCCTGCGCCGCGCCGGTGTGGGATCGGGTGGGGTAGAGCTTGGTCAGCACCGCGGTGCGCGCGCGCTGGCCTGATTCAATGGCCGCGCGCATGCCGGCGCCGCCGGCGCCGACGATCACCACGTCGTACTTGTGGACCTGCATACTGGATGCTTCTCTCTCTCGCGCAAGACTGCGGCGTCGCTCGCGTTCCGAGGGCGCCGCCTGGAAGGCCTGCTACGGCTTGGGGCAGAAGTCGGCGCCGGTCTGGACACCGTTGATGACCGGGCACGGGTCGAACGTGAAGATCACGAGCGTGCCGAGGATGACGATCGCCGTGGCGGCGGCGTAGAGCACCACGAGGAGCCAGAAGCGGACAGTGTCCCGGTCGGCGTAGTCGTTGATGATCGTGCGGACGCCGTTGGCGCCGTGCAGCATGGCGAGCCACAGCATGGCCAAGTCCCACCACTGCCAGAACGGGTTGGCCCACTTGCCGGCGACGAAGCCGAAGTCGATCGCGTGCACGCCGTTGCCGAGCATGAGGTTGACGAACAGGTGCCCGAAGATGAGCACGACAAGCACGATGCCCGAGAGGCGCATGAAGAGCCACGCGGCCATCTCGAAGCCGCCCTTGGTGCCGCTTCCGTGGCGCATGTACTTCGGGGAGACTCGGCCGGTCTCCGATGTGCTGCGGGGGAATCGAATATCAGGAGTGGTGCTCACGCCGGTCAGCCTCCGAACACGATCGAGAGTTGGCGGATGGCGAAGGCCACGAACACGACGGCCCACACGATGACGACCGTCCACAGCATCTGCCGCTGGTACTTGGGACCGCTCTTCCAGAAGTCGACGGCGATGATGCGCAGGCCGTTGAAGGCGTGGAACAGGATTGCGGCGACGAGCGCGGTCTCGCCGAGGCCCATGACCGGGTTCTTGTACTCGCCGATGACGGCGTTGTAGGCGTCAGGGGACACACGCACCAATGAGGTGTCCAGCACATGCACCAACAAGAAGAAGAAGATCACGACACCGGTAATCCGGTGCCCGACCCAGGACCACATGCCTTCACGGCCGCGGTACAGGGTGCCAGCTGGTTTCGTCGGCACTGATAAACCTCCCTGCGAGCACCGATGCGGGCGCTCGCCATCTCGGGCGAGGGCACCGATGCAGAAGGCGCCCGTCTCGGCTGGCGGACGCGTACTCTGTCGAGCTCCAGCCTAAATCTAGGCTTCGCTCACAGCTTATTCAATTTGCCCCGTGTGCTCAGAGCAGGAGAGTGGGGATTATCACAGGTGTGACCGGTGGGGTCGCACAAGGGTCTGCCGGCTCCCACTCCGCGTGGCAGCCTCCATTAGAGTAGGGGCGATGAGCACTGAATTTCCGGCCGCTACCGCGTCAGACCACGACGACGTGTTGGACCGTTTTGTCGCAGTCATTCCGGCAGGCGGCGTCGGCACCCGGCTGTGGCCCCTCTCGCGCGCTGCAGCACCGAAGTTCCTCCACGACCTCACCGGGTCGGGGAGCACGCTCATCCGCGCGACCTACGACAGGCTGAGGCCGCTCGCCAACGGCCGCCTCCTCGTCGTTACCGGTCAGGCACACCGCGCCGCCGTCTGCCATCAGATTCCCGAGCTCGACTCGGACGACCTGGTGCTCGAGAGCGAGCCGAAGGACTCCGGGGCCGCCATCGGCCTCGCTGCCGCCATCCTCTACCGCCGTGACCCGGCCACGATCATGGGCTCGTTCGCGGCTGATCACGTGATCAGCCCGGACACGGTATTCCGGGCCGCAGTGCTCGAGGCGATCCACACTGCCGCGGCAGGAGAGCGCGGCAAGATCGTGACCATCGGCATCGAGCCGACGCATCCCTCGACGGGATTCGGCTACATCCGCGGGGGAGAAGGGCTCGACGTCGAGGGCGCGCCGAGCGCACGCGCGGTTGCCGAATTCGTCGAGAAGCCGAGCCTCGAGGTTGCCGAGAAATACCTGGCGTCCGGCGAGTACCTCTGGAATGCGGGCATGTTCGTCGCCCCGGTTTCCCTCATGCTGGAGCACCTCAAGGCGAACCAGCCGGAGCTCTACGCGGGCGTCACCGAGATCGCGGCGGCGTGGGACACGCCAGCCCGGGAGGAGGTAACGGCCCGCGTGTGGCCGACCCTCCCGAAGATCGCGATCGACTACGCCGTCGCGGAGCCCGCGGCCGCCGCCGGCGATGTCGCCGTCGTGCCCGGAGCGTTCCGGTGGGACGACGTGGGCGACTTCGCCGCGATCGGTCGCCTCAACAGCGCCCGGGAGGTCGAGCGTGTGACCGTGCTCGGCGAGGGCGCCCGGGTATTCACTGAGGACGCGAGCGGCATCGTGGTCTCGGACACGAAGAGGGTCATCGCGCTCATCGGCATCGAGGACGTGGTCATCGTCGACACTCCGGATGCCCTCCTGGTGACCACGACGGAGCACGCGCAGAAGGTCAAGAACGCCGTGGCCGGGCTGAAGGCGAGCGGGGACCTGGACGTCCTCTGAGGACGGTGACGCTAGAGTGAGCGGGTGCGAAACTACACGACGGAGACGAAGCCCACGCCCCTCGTAGGCCACCGTCTCGAGGCCTTCCTGCCCGAGCTGATCCAATTCCGCCGGGACCTCCACTCGCACCCCGAGCTGTCCTTCCACGAGTACCGCACCACGGACAGGATCGTGGCGCGCCTCGAGGCTGCTGGGCTTGCGCCGCGTCGGCTCGAGGGCACGGGCGTCGTGGTCGACATCGGCTCGGGCCCCATCGCCACCGCGGTGCGCGGCGACATCGATGCGCTGCCGATCATCGAGGAGACGGGCCTGCCGTTCGCCTCGCGCAACCACGGCGTGACCCACGCGTGCGGCCACGACGTCCACACCACGGTGGCCCTGGGGGTCGCGCTGATCCTCGCCGAGATGGACCAGGAGATGCCGCTCGAGGGCACCGTGCGCATCCTCTTCCAGCCAGCGGAGGAGACCATGCCCGGCGGCGCGCTGGCGTGCATGGGCCAGGGGGTGCTCTCCGGCGTGCCGCGCATCATGGCGCTCCACTGCGATCCGCGCATCGAGGTCGGCAAGATCGGCACCCGCATCGGGCCGATCACCTCGGCCTCCGACACGATCCGCATCCAGCTCACCGGCCGCGGCGGCCACACGTCGCGGCCGCACCTGACCGAAGACCTCGTCTTCGCCCTGGCACAGATCGCGGTCAACGTCCCCGCGGTCCTGTCCCGGCGCGTGGACGTGCGCAGCGGCGTCTCCGTGGTCTGGGGCCAGATCTCC
>NZ_DAIUJO010000025.1:0-2958 GCF_036848755.1 Sinomonas sp.
GGCTTCCTCATGTGGCAGAGCGCCTACAGCGAGTTCTACTTCTGCGAGGCCCTCTGGCCCGACTTCCGCAAGGTCGACTTCCTGCGGGCCCTCCGCGACTACGCCGGGCGCCAGCGCCGTTTCGGCGCCTGACCGGCGTCCTCCCCGCTGGCGCAGCCGAACAATGAATCACTGTGATTCAGGCAACATGCCCGCCACGTTCATTTCCCGGCAACCTCTGGCGGCGTAATGTGGCGGCATCGGGGGGCATCCGCTTCCCGAGCGGGGAGGCCGAGTTGGGCGTTGCTTTGCAGCTGCTCCAGGAGGCCGGCCCGGCCTCACGGCCGAGCCGGAAGGAACTGGAGACTGCCGGGGAAACCCGGGGGCTGGAGTCGACGTGACGACCACTGGAATGCTGTCCGAAGAGCCCACCGCCGCGCTCGCGCGGCGGACCTATGTGCTGGACACCTCCGTGCTGCTGTCGGACCCGAGGGCCGTGCTGCGCTTTGCGGAGCACGAGGTCGTGATCCCGGTTGTTGTGATCACCGAGCTCGAGGCGAAACGCCACGATCCGGAGCTGGGCTACTTCGCGCGCAAGGCGTTGCGCCTGCTCGACGATCTCCGCCTCGAGCACGGGAGCCTCGGAAACCCGATTCCCCTCGGTGCGCAAGGCGGGACCCTCGTCGTCGAACTCAACCACATTTCGGCGGAGGTGCTGCCCGCCGGCTTCCGCAGCGGCGACAACGACGCGCGGATCCTTGCAGTGGCGAAGAACCTCTCCAACGAGGGGCGTACCGTCACGGTCGTCTCGAAGGACCTTCCGATGCGAGTCAAGGCCTCCGCGATGCAGCTCGACGCGGATGAGTACCGCAATGAGCAGATCGTCGACTCGGGGTGGACCGGAGTCGCGGAGATCGAGGCGAGCGAGGCCGAGGTCTCGGCGCTGTACGGCCACGAGCCGGTCTTCCTGCCGGAGGCCGCGGAGATGCCCGTCAACACGGGACTCGTCATCATGTCCCCGCGAGGCTCGGCCCTGGGGCGGGTGGGGGCCGACAAGCAGGTTCGGCTCGTCCGCGGCGACCGAGACGTGTTCGGCCTCCATGGACGCTCAGCGGAGCAGCGCCTCGCGATCGACCTCCTCATGGATCCCGCCGTCGGCATCGTCTCGCTCGGCGGAAAGGCCGGAACGGGCAAGTCGGCACTTGCGCTGTGCGCGGGCCTCGAGGCCGTGATGGAGCGGCGCGAGCACAAGAAGGTCGTCGTGTTCCGGCCGCTCTTCGCCGTGGGCGGCCAGGAGCTGGGCTACCTGCCCGGCACGGAGGCCGAGAAGATGAACCCGTGGGGCCAGGCCGTCTTCGACACCCTCGGTGCCGTCACCAGCCCCGCCGTCATCGACGAGGTCATGGACCGCGGGATGCTCGAGGTCCTGCCGCTCACCCACATCCGCGGACGGTCGCTCCACGACTCGTTCGTCATCGTGGACGAGGCGCAGTCCCTCGAGAAGAACGTCCTGCTCACGGTCATGAGCCGGATCGGCCAGAATTCGAAGATCGTCCTGACGCACGACGTCGCCCAGCGCGACAACCTGCGGGTCGGGCGGCACGACGGGATCGCCGCCGTCGTCGAGACGCTCAAGGGCCACCCGCTCTTCGCGCACGTGACCCTCACGCGGTCCGAACGCTCGCCCATCGCGGCGCTGGTGACCGAACTGCTCGAGCGGGCCGAGATCTAGGGGGAATTGCCACGGAGTGAGGGGAGTCGTCGGATAGGGTCCAAGTGTGACCCTCCGACTCCCCGAGCTCTGGCACACGAGCCCGGTCGCGTTCTGGCTCGTCCTGGCCTGCCTCGCGTACTTCGTCTGGATGGCGGCACGCCTCGCCGTGATCGACATCCGCAGCCACCTTCTGCCGAACCGAATCGTGTTGCCGAGCTATTGGGCAGCCGTGCCGCTGGCGATCGCCGCCGCGATCGGTTCGTCGGGCGCTGCGTTCGACGGCGGAGCGGTCGTGCGGGTGCTCGGAGGCGGCGCCGTGCTGTGGGCCGTCTATTTTGTGCTCCGGGTCGTGTACCCCGCCGGGATGGGCTTCGGCGACGTGAAGCTCGCCGGCGTCCTCGGCCTCTACCTCGGATACCTCAGCTGGGAGCATCTCCTGTGGGGAACCGCGGCCGCGTTCCTGCTCGGGGGCCTCTACGGGCTCGTGCTCATCGTGCTGCGGCGCGCGACCGGCAAGACCGCCATACCGTTCGGCCCTTTCATGCTGGTGGGCGCCGCCCTAGCGCTCCTGCTGCCTGGGTAACCCCGCGTTCCGGTGGCCTCGTAACCCCGCGTTCCGCCCCCTCGTTGCGCCGTCATCTTTGCTGGGTGCGGGCCGTTCCTGTGGAGGCATCGACGCTTGTGGAGGCGTCGACCCCTGTGGAGGCATCGACGAAGTGCGCGGCACGGTCGACGTCGAGGGCCCACTCGACCGCGCGACGGTGCAGGGGAGGCAGGTCCGGCAGGGCATCGAGCTCGAACCAGCGGACGTCAAGGTTCTCGTCGTCGTTGACCCGCGCGTCGCCGCTCACATACACGCACGCCATCACGACGTCGAGGTACTGGGCTCGGTCCCCGTTCGGGTACACGACGGGAGCGGTCGTGCCGACACCGGCGAGATGGCTGACCCGAACCGTGACCCCAGTCTCCTCGAGCACTTCGCGGACTGCGGTCGCCGCGGGTTCCTCACCGGGTTCGACGATGCCTGCGGGGACGGTCCAGCGTCCGTTGTCGGCCCGGCGGACGAGGAGCAGCCGCCCGCCGTCGTCGGTCACCACCGCCTTGACGCCGGGCAGCCACAGCGGGTGGACGCCGATCATGTCGCGCAGGGTGAGGATGAATTCGGGGGTAGGCACTGCCCCAGCGTATCGACTCCGGCTGCTCGCCCGCTCGGGAGCGGCCGGCTAGTGCAGGCGCGCGGACGACGACGGGCGACGTCGCGCGGA
>NZ_DAIUJO010000025.1:3058-5355 GCF_036848755.1 Sinomonas sp.
CGCGCGGACGACGACGGGCGACGTCGCGCGGACGACGACGGGCGCCGCACCGGGAAGCGACCCCCGCGCGTGACGCCCGTCGTCTCCTGCTGCGCGCTAGGAGTTGGCGCGTCCGGTCATCGTGGTGACGTCGAGCGCCTTGTCGAGCTGATCCTCCGTGAGCTCGCCGCGCTCGACGAAGCCGAGGGCGACTGTGGCCTCACGGATGGTGAGGCCTTCCTTGACGGCCTTCTTCGCGATCGCGGCGGCGTTTTCGTAGCCGATGTACTTGTTGAGCGGCGTGACGATCGACGGTGAGGCCTCGGCGAGGAAGCGCGCACGCTCGACGTTCGCCGTGATGCCGTCGACCATCTTGTCCGCCATGACCCGCGCCGTATTGGCGAGCAGCCGGATCGATTCGAGCAGGTTCGCGGCCATGACGGGAATGCCCACGTTCAGCTCGAACGCGCCGTTCGTCGAGGAGAGCGCGATCGTTGTGTCGTTGCCGACGACCTGGGCCGCGACCATGATGGCGGCCTCGCAGATCACTGGGTTGACCTTGCCCGGCATGATCGACGAGCCCGGCTGCAGATCCGGGATCGCGATCTCGCCGAGGCCGGTGTTCGGGCCGGACCCCATCCAGCGCAGGTCGTTCGAGATCTTCATGATCGAGTACGCAATGTTGCGCAGCTGCCCCGACGCCTCGATGAGGCCGTCGCGGTTGGCCTGTGCCTCGAAGTGGTTGCGGGCCTCCGTGATGGGGAGCGCGGTGTCCTCGGCGAGGAGTTCGATCACGCGCTGCGGGAACCCCGCGGGCGTATTGATGCCCGTGCCGACTGCCGTTCCGCCCAGCGGGACCTCGGCGACGCGCGGAAGCGAGGCCTCGATCCGCTCGATGCCGTAACGGATCTGGGCCTCGTAGCCGGAGAATTCCTGGCCCAGCGTCACCGGGGTCGCGTCCATGAGGTGCGTCCGGCCCGACTTGACCACGTCCCTGAACTCCTCCGCCTTGCGGCTGAAGGCCGCCGCCAGGTGGGTCAGCGCCGGGATGAGGTCATTGAGCAGGGCGTCGGTCGCGGCGACGTGAACCGACGTCGGGAAGACGTCGTTCGAAGACTGCGAGGCGTTGACATGGTCGTTCGGGTGGACGACCTTGTCGACGCCCTTCGCCTGCAGCGCGCGGCTCGCGAGCTCAGCAATGACCTCGTTCATGTTCATGTTCGAGGACGTTCCGGAGCCTGTCTGGAAGACGTCGATGGGGAAGTGAGCGTCGAACTCGCCCGCGGCCACACGATCGGCGGCGTCGGCGATGGCATCGGCGAGATCTCCGTCGATCACGCCGAGGTCCTCGTTGGCACGGGCCGCAGCCTTCTTGACGCGAGCCAAGGCCTCGATGTGCTTGCGCTCGAGGGTCTTGCCCGAGATCGGGAAGTTCTCGACCGCGCGCTGCGTCTGGGCGCGGTACAGGGCGGCCGCGGGCACCCGCACTTCGCCCATCGTGTCGTGTTCGATCCGGTATTCGGCAGAATCCTGCACGGCAGAGTCAGTCATGGCACCCAGACTAGACCCCCCGCGCGGACCGTTCCGAACCGGCTTTCAGACGTTGCCCAGGCCGGAGACGAGCTCGGCCTTGCCCTCGTCGAGGTGGTAGCAGACGCCGAGGACGGCGGTGCGGCCTTCCTCGACGGCGCGGGCAATGATCTGGGACGTCTCGAGCAGGCGATCGCCTGTCTGCTTGACATGCTCGACGACGGTTTCGTCCACGGTCGTCACGCCATTGCGCTGGGCAGCGATCACGGAGGGCATGATGCGCTCGACGAGGTCCCGTACGAAGCCCTGGGGCATGGTGCCGCTGGAGAACGCGTTCACGCTCGCCGTGACGGCACCGCACGAGTCGTGGCCGAGGATGACGATGAGCGGGACCCCGAGCGGCTCGATGGCGTACTCGAGCGAGCCGAGCACGGCGTCGTCGATGACTTGGCCGGCGGACCGGACGACGAACGCGTCGCCAAGGCCGAGGTCGAAGATGATCTCGGCTGCGAGGCGCGAGTCCGAGCAGCCGAAGATGACGCAGAACGGGTTCTGCGTCGCGACGAGTTCGCTGCGACGGGCGGCGTTCTGATTTGGATGGATCGACGTCCCGGCGACGAAACGCTCGTTGCCGTCGCGGAGGGTCTGCCAGGCTTCTGCGGGGGTCAGGGTCTCAGACACGACCACCACTCTAGACCCATCTGTCTACCTGCAGTCCGAGCCGAAGTCACCGGAACGTCACAAGCTGGAACTTGCCGACCCTGACAGCTGCCGGCCTGAGAGCCACC
>NZ_DAIUJO010000025.1:5455-33479 GCF_036848755.1 Sinomonas sp.
GGCGCGCCCACAGCCGGCCTACCGGCCCCCAGTTGCCGCGACCGCGGCAGCGACGACGTCGAATTCCGGGAAGCCCGCCGAGCCGCTCACGATGACGGTCGTCTTGCCGACCTTGCCGACGTAGCTCTTTTCGACGCCGGGCTTGTCATAGAGCGTCCAGTCGATCCCTCCGGCGCTCCGGGTTCCAGTAATCGGCGCCTCGTTGACCTGCTGCGTGATCCACGTCGGGTTGGCCATGGCGGTCTGCTCGATCGACACGAACTGCTGCCGGGGGGTGACCCAGCCGACGTCCCAGTGGTTGACGCCGTCGGACGAGCCGGATACCCAGCGAGCATAATTCGGGGAATAGCCGGCCGGCAGAGCCGGCGCTGCGGGGGAGAAGCCCGCTACGCCTTTCGCTTCCGCGGCGACAGCAGAGACGTCGATGGCGGGCCGTTGGACCTGGGCCCCCGAGTTCGCGCTGAGGAGCATGACCGGGACGATGGCGAGCAGGGAGACGGCGAGGGCCATGATCATGCCGATGACCGAGGCGTTGGCGCGTTTGGCCGCGGCCGGGCTCAGGACGGGCTTGACGGTCGGCCTGTCGGTCTCGGGCTGGGCGCCTTCGTGCGTGCTGCTCACCCATCCATTGTCCCGCATGC
This sequence comes from Sinomonas sp., assembly GCF_036848755.1. Taxonomy (NCBI): domain Bacteria; kingdom Bacillati; phylum Actinomycetota; class Actinomycetes; order Micrococcales; family Micrococcaceae; genus Sinomonas; species Sinomonas sp. The sequence goes on from NZ_DAIUJO010000025.1 coordinate 6,097, forward strand.
CGAACGCACCCCTGTCCCACGTTCCGGCGTCATATCTCGACCCATGTGACCGCCGTCATCGCAGGGGACTCCGACCTCCCCGCAGACTATGATCAAAAGCAAATCCGACTCGAAGAAGAGGTCACCGTGTCCCCTGCGCCGATCGACAGCCAGTACTCGACCCTTTCCAGCTCTCTCACCCTCGGAGCCGACGAGCCGGACCGCAACCTTGCCCTCGAGCTCGTCCGCGTCACCGAGGCCGCCGCCATCGCCGGTGGCCATTGGGTCGGGATGGGCGACAAGAACCGTGCCGACGGCGCTGCCGTCGACGCCATGCGCTCGTTCCTCCACACGGTCCACTTCAACGGCGTGGTAGTCATCGGCGAGGGGGAGAAGGACGAGGCTCCCATGCTCTACAACGGCGAGCGAGTCGGCGACGGCACCGGCCCCGAGGTCGACGTCGCGGTCGACCCGATCGACGGCACGCGCCTCACGGCCCTCGGGATCAACAACGCCCTCGCGGTGCTCGCTGTGGCCGAGCGCGGCACGATGTTCGATCCGTCCGCCGTCTTCTACATGGAGAAGCTCGTGACCGGCCCCGAGGCCGCGGATCTCGTGGACCTCCGTCTTCCGGTCAAGCAGAACCTTCACCTCATCGCGAAGGCGAAGGGCGTCAAGGTCAACCAGATCAACGTGTGCATCCTGGACCGCGACCGCCACAAGCCTCTCGTCGAGGAGATCCGGGCGGCGGGCGCCCGGACCAAGTTCATCATGGACGGCGACGTGGCTGGAGCGATCGCGGCAGCCCGGTCGGGCACTGGCGTGGATGCGCTCATGGGCATCGGTGGCACTCCGGAGGGCATCGTCGCGGCGTGCGCCATCAAGTCGCTGGGCGGCGTCATCCAGGGGCGCCTGTGGCCCACGAGCGACGAGGAGAAGCAGAAGGCGCTCGACGCGGGCCACGACCTCGAGCGCGTGCTCACCACGAACGACCTCGTGACGAGCGACAACTGCTACTTCGCTGCGACCGGGATCACGGATGGGGACCTCCTCAAGGGCGTCCGGTACGAGAAGGACCGCGTCAAGACCCAGTCGATCGTCATGCGCTCGAAGTCGGGGACCGTCCGGTTCGTCGAGGCGGAGCACCTCGCGAGCAAGTGGGAGCCCTGGGCCCGCCAGGCCTGAACGGCCTCTGGGCACGGTTCCCCGCCTCAGGGCAGCATGCCAGGCCCCAGGGCAGCATGCCAGCCCCAGGGCAGGGCGCCCGGTGCTTCGCCGCTAGACTGGCCCGCGGCCTTAGCGTTGCCCCACCACAGGAGGATCATGACCCCCGCGCCTAGCCTGACCGTCAGTGCCTGCACCGATCGAGGCGTCTGGGACGACCTCGTGAACGAGCACGCCGGGCATCCACTGCAATTGTGGGGCTGGGGCGAAGTCAAAGCCGCGCATCATTGGGAGGTCGAGCGGCTCGCTGTGGCCGATGGCGACACGACGCTCGGCGGTGCGCAGGTGCTGTACCGCGCGCTCCCCTGGCCGCTGAAGTCGCTCGCCTACCTCTCGCGCGGCCCCGTGTGTTCGCCGGAGGACGCCGCGAAGGTGGTCGACGCCGTCGCCCGTCATGTCCGCGAGAGCCGCGGTTCGGTCGCGCTCGTCGCCGAGCCTGACTGGGACGCGGGCTCGGTGGGGGAGCAGCGCCTCGCTGCCGGGGGGTTCCGCAAGACCGAAGGCACGATCCTCATCCCGCGGACCCTCATCCTCGATCTCACCCAGAGCGAGGACGACCTCATGGCGGCCATGTCCCGCACGACGCGGTCGAATGTCCGGAAGAACCTCAAGAGCGATCTCAAGTTCCGCCGGGTCGCCGGCGAGGAGGAACTCGAGAAGATCCTGGCCATCTACCACGAGACGGCCAGCCGTGCCGGCTTTGGCATCCACTCGGACGCCTACTACCGCGACATTTGGCGCTTCCTCGGGGAGGACTCGCCGATCGTCGCGGCGTTCGACGACGGCGAGCCGGTCGCGTTCGTGTGGATCGCCAGGAGCGCGGGGACGGCGTTCGAGCTGTACGGCGGTGTGACGGCGGCGGGCCAGAAGGCGCGGGCGAACTACGGTGTCAAGTGGGCCGCCTTCACCGAGATGAAGGCCGACGGCTGCACGCGCTACGACCTCAATGGCCTCCTCAACGACGGCATCTCCGATTTCAAGAAGCAGTTCGCGCCGCACGAGAACCTGCTCGCCGGGACCTGGGAGCTGCCGCTATCGCCCCTCTACCCCGTGTATGCGAAGGGCATGCCGCTCGCGCGCCGGACGCTGCAGAAGGGCCGGTCGGCGGCGAAGGGGGCGGCCGGGCAGGCGAGGGGTGCCGTTCGCCGGGCGAGGGCCCTTGGGGCCCGGGCCAGCGGAGCCGCGGGCTGGGTCAAGCAGCTCGTCGGCCGGTAGACCCGGGGCGAACGTGGACATCGGCCCGGGCCCGCTCTTCGACGCCGTCGATCTCACTGGCGTGCTGGCGAACGCGATCCTCGGGGGAGCGGTGGCGCGGGAGCTCAAGCTCGACCCGGTGGGGTTCGTGGTCCTGGGCATCGTTTCGGGGCTGGGCGGGGGGCTTCTCCGGGACACTCTCCTGCAGGTGGGCTTCCCGGTCGCGTTCACGAACTCGGCCTACCTCGTCTTCGCCATCGCGGGCGCCGCGATCGCGTTCGCGCTGCCCCTCAAGGGCCGATTCGCCCGCCGCGGACTCCTCTTCGCGGACTCGCTCGCCCTCGGCTGCTGGGCCGCGACCGGTGCGGCGAAGGCCCTCGGAGCTGGGCTCGGCTGGCTCCCGGCGATCCTGCTCGGCGTCCTGACGGCCGTGGGCGGCGGCATGATCCGCGACATCGTGATCGGCCGCCTGCCCGTGATCTTCGGCGGCAACACCCTCTACGCGACCGGGGCGCTCGTAGGGAGCGTCGAGATGACCGCGCTCGTGAGCCTCGGGCATTCGACGTGGGGCATGGCGGTCTCGATCGTCTCGACGTCGGCCATCAGCATCCTCGCCCGGTGGCGAGGATGGGTGCTCCCCGCGCCGGACGACCTCCGACGCCCGAACCGCAGGTCGGGGCGCGAGGACCGCTAGCCGAGCTTCGTGCCGAGCCCTGTCGTGACAGCGAACGCGAGCACACCGCCGTCGCCGGCGTGTGCGAGGGCGGGAGCCTCCACCTCGGGCACGAAGGCGGCCTCGCCGCGCGAGACGACGAGATCGCCTTTGGGCGTGTCGAGCGTGAGCGAGCCGGCGACGACGAGGACGACGGCGGCGCCCGCCTGCGCGACGGGCACTGGCTCCGGCCGCGGCGCGTCGAGCCCGGCCTCCCAAGCCGGGACGTGGATGCGCTGGAGCTGGAACTCGGCGAAACCCGGGCGGTAGAGCTCTTGGCCGAGCGCGGACTCGTCTGCTCGGACGAGGGGGACGGGAAGGGACGCGAAGGCCACGGTGCCGAGGAGCTCGGCGACGTCGACGTGTTTGGGGGTGAGCCCGCCGCGCAACACGTTGTCCGAGGACGCCATGACCTCGATCCCGAGCCCGGACAGGTAGGCGTGGACATTCCCGGCACCGAGGGCGAGCGCCTCTCCGGGTTCGAGGGTGACCCGGTTGAGCAGGAGCGAGACGAGTACGCCGGGGTCCTCGGGGTACTCCCGGGCGAGAGCCGCAACGGTGAGGAGGCCGGCGTCGTCCGTTCCTGAGCCCTCGACGGCCGCAGCCGCGGCCTGGACCGCGGAGCGGACCTGCTGGCCTCCCGCGATGAGGCGCGCGAAGGCGTCCCGCAGCGCCTCGCCCTCATCTGGGCCACGAAGGAGCTCCGCGACCTGCTCCGTGACCTCTGCCGCGTCCTGCCCGGCGAGCAGGGCGGTGAGCACCTCGAAGCGGGCTGCCGCGTCCGCCGGAGCGCGGAACCCGCACAGCGCTTCGAAGCGGCTGAGCGCGAAGATCATCTCGGGCTTGTGGTTGTCGTCCTTGTAGTTGCGGTGCGGTGCCCCGCGGTCGACGCCGGCCGCCTCCTCCGCCGCGAAGCCCGCCCGGGCCTGTTCGAGAGTCGGGTGGACCTGCAGTGAGAGCGGGCGCTCCGCGGCGAGGATCTTGAGGAGGAACGGCAGCCGCGGGCCGAAGGCGGCGACGCTCTCCGCCCCCAACGCGGCCTCGGGATCGCGCGATATGAGCTCGTCGAGACCGGCGCCCTCGGCGACTTGATCCCCCGAGCGGGAGGACCCAACGCCCTCGCCCACGACTCGGGACGGCGAGTCCGGATGCGCGCCGATCCACAGTTCGGCCTCGGGCCCTCCAGAGGGCGCACGCCCTGTGAGTTCCGCGATGGCCGTGGTCGAGCCCCAAGCGTAGGGGCGGAGGGTGTTCAGCAGGAGGTGCATTGGCTGCTCTGGCTGCCTCTCAGGTAGGTCCCCTAGAGGGGAGTGCACTGACCATTCCCAGCCATGATGGCATCGAGGGTCTGGTTCTGCCCGGTCTTGAACAGATCGTCGAGCCGCGCCGCGTTGACCGGCACCCCGTCCGGTCCGACGGTGTTGTACTGGTTTGCGGGCCGGTCCGCCACGAGCGCCGCGGGGATCGCGACGGGCGGAGCGCTGGCGGTGCCTCCGGAGGCGCCGGCGGCGGCCTTCGGGCTCGGCGAGGAGTTGGCGGCGAGGACGCTCTGCACCCTCTGATGGATCTGGTCGAAGTTCGGATACGTCGGGAAGCTCGCGTCGAAGTCAGGGGGTCCGATCACTAGGCGGCTCACCGGCTGGCCTTTGCCCTTCATGGCGAGGTCGACGAAGCTGCCGAGCTGCGAGGCCGAGACGTTCGATTCGACGACCTTTGTCCCCGCGTTCGCGATCGATTCGAACTTTGAGAGCACCGTGGCCGGGTTGAGCTGCTTGATCATGGCCTGCTGGATGCACTGCTGGCGCGCGATGCGGTCGTAGTCGCTCGCAAATTCGCGGGAGCGTCCGTACCAGAGGGCATGGAAACCATCGAGGGTCTGGGGTCCGGGTGCGATCCAGCCCACGGGCTGCGCGTGATCGCCGTTGTCGTCGAGGGCGGCCCCGCTCATCGGCACCCAGCCGCCGGCGTCCACGCGAATCCCGCCGAGCGCGTCGACGAGCTGGGCGAAGCCGTCCATGTCCACGAGGACGTAGGCCTGGACCTCGATTCCGAGGGTGCCGGAGACAGCCTCCATGGTGGCCTGAGCCCCAGGGTCGCGGACTCCCGGGTACAGGTTTGCGTACTTCTCGGTGACCTCTGTGTTGATCGCGTTGATCAGGCAGTCGTTTCCGCAGTTGTAGCCCTCGGGGTACACCGAGCGCATGGGCGAGCCCTCGGCGAATTGCGCGTTCTGCAGATTGCGGGGGACCGAGATGAGGGCCGTGCGCCCGGTCGAGGCGTCGACGCTCAGCACCGACAGGCTGTCTGGCCGTCGGCCGGTTCGGTCGGCGCCGGCATCCCCGCCCATGACCAGGAAGTTGTACCTCCCGTCGACAGCGGCGATGGCCGGGCCGCCGGAGAAGATGCTGCCGACGGCGCCGCGGGCGACGTTGGCCAGATGCGCGGCGTAGGCGAGCGTGCCGCTCGTAGCAGCAAGGCACGCGACGAGGGCGACGACGATAAGCGGCCGCACGCGTCGTGCAAGCAGCGGGACTCGGAGGAGGCGGAGCGTGTCGACCCAGAGGAACGCCCATCCGGCCGCGAGCGCGAGGAGGACCCCGATGAGAACGGCGGACGAGAAGGGGTCGGTGACGAGCGTCAGAAGCAAGCCTCGGTTGATGAGTCCCACGACGAGCGCGACGAGCAGGGCCCCCCACACGCTGCAGGTGACCGCGACCGCTCGCCGGCCGAGCCCCCGCCTGCCTGCGACGAGTTGCGCCGCCCCGGGCAGCACGAGTGTGAGGGCGAGGAGCGCGATGGCTCGGCGGGTCCGGAGGCCCTCAGGGGACTGCTCGGGGTGCCTGAGCGGTTCGGTCAGCCGGCTCCGCGGGGGTGCGCCGTCTTCGGCGGTCTGCTGGCCGTGGATCACCGGGCCTCCTACCCTGACTCTCCCGCAGCGGCTTCCGCCGCAGCGCCCGCGGTGGCCTGGGGCGCGAAGACCTCCGCCACCTTGCGACGCAGCGATTCGCCCTTGCGCGCCGCCGTCGCGTTGAGTTCCTCGGCGAAGCGGGCGAGGTCCCCGGAGAGCCGCTCGGCGAGGCTGTCCGTCCCCGAAGCGAGGATGCGCACAGCGAGGAGGCCCGCGTTGCGCGCCCCGCCGATCGAGACGGTCGCGACCGGCACGCCCGCTGGCATCTGGACGATGGAGAGGAGCGAGTCCATTCCGTCGAGCGTCTTGAGCGGGACAGGGACGCCGATGACGGGGAGCGTCGTGACGGCGGCGAGCATGCCCGGGAGGTGCGCGGCGCCGCCGGCGCCCGCGATCAGGACCCGCAGCCCCCGTTCCCGTGCGGAGGCGCCGTAGGCGACCATCTCGTGCGGCATCCGGTGGGCGGAGACGACGTCGGCCTCGAACGGCACGCCGAACTCCGCGAGGGCCTCGGCCGCCGCCTCCATGACGTTCCAGTCCGAGTCGGACCCCATGACGAGGCCGACGAGCGGGTGTGCGGTTGCAGGCGTGCTCATGGGGTCTCCTTCGCGGCGCCGCTATCGTCGGCTGTCGGCAGGCCGTCCCGGACGACGGCGGCGACCCGCGCCGCGCGCGAGCGCAGGTCCTCGGGGTCAGTGCCTTCCCGGCCGACGAGATTCACGTGGCCGATCTTCCGCCCTGGGCGGACCGACTTGCCGTACGTGTGGAGCTTCGCGTCGGAATCGGCGGCGAGCGCTGCGGGGAAGGCAGAGTACAGGTCGGCGTTTTCGCCGCCCAGGATGTTCTTCATGACGGCCCATTCGCCGAGCACCCCGGTGCCGCCCAGTGGGAGGTCGAGCACGGCCCGCAGATGCTGCTCGAACTGGCTCGTGACGCAACCGTCCTGCGTCCAGTGGCCCGTGTTGTGGGGCCTCATGGCGAGCTCGTTGACCAGGAAGCCCGCGCCGCGACCGGGGGTTTCGAAGAGCTCGGCCGCCATGACTCCCGTAACGCCGAGCTCGGTCGCGATCGCAAGGGCGGCCGACTGTGCGGCCTGCGCGACAGCCGGATCGAGGCCCGGCGCCGGGGCGATGACCTCGTCGCACACACCGTTGACCTGAACCGTGTGCACCACCGGCCATGCGCGGGACGCGCCGCTCGGAGTGCGAGCAATGAGCACGGAGAGCTCGCGCGAGAAGGGAACCATTTCCTCCGCAAGAAGCGGGCTCATCGTGCCGAACCAGTCGATGGACGCGGCGGCATCGGCGGACGAACCGAGAACCCGGACGCCCTTCCCGTCGTAGCCTCCCCGGGGCGTCTTGAGGACGATCGGCCAGCCGATCTCGTCGCCGAACGCGACGAGGTCGTCGACGTGGTGGACCGCGGCCCAGCGCGGGTTGGGGAGGCTCAGGCGGTCGACGGCGGCGCGCATGCGCAGCTTGTCCTGCGCGTGGACGAGCGCGGCCGGCCCGGGTTGGACGTTGACGCCCTCAGCCATGAGCGTCAGGAGATGCTCGGTAGGCACGTGCTCATGGTCGAAGGTGAGCACGTCGACGTCGCGGGCGAACTCGCGGAGGTCGTCCAGATTCCGGTAGTCACCCACCGGTGCGGTCGCGACGGCCGGGACTGCTGAGACGTCCTCGGCTTCGGCGAGGACGCGCAGTTCGATCCCGAGGGCAGTGGCGGGAGGAGCCATCATGCGGGCCAGTTGGCCTCCGCCGACGACTCCGATCACAGGGAAACTCACCCGCCCAGCCTACCGAACTGGGACGCCCCTCCCTGTGAAGCCTGAGAGCAGGCTGAGGATAGCTCGGGATGCGCGCGTAGAATAGATGCCTGAGCGTCGCGCGGCCAGATCTTCCTAGAGCTTCTGCGGTTCATGGGGCTGGCTTTCAGGGCTGGCTTCATGGCCGGTCCCCGCCGCCGACGACGGGCCCGAGGCAAGGGGCCGCAGTGGACGGACTCGGAGGAATATGATCAACGCCATCTCGGATCGATTGAACGGTCTCGTCTCGCTCTTCTGGCGAGAAGTGGCGAAGTTCGGAGCCGTCGGCGGCCTAGCGTTCGTCGTCGACTCCGCAATCTTCATCTGGCTTCTCAACGGTCCCCTCCACAGCGGCGAGGTGTGGGCCAAGTCGATCGCGACGATTGTGGCGAGCATCTTCTCGTGGGTCGCGAACCGCTACTGGACGTTCCGTCACCGCAAGCAGGCGAACGTCGTCCGGGAGGCAGTCCTCTTCGCCGTCATGAACGGCGTGGGCCTCCTGATCGCCGCTGGCTGCGTTGCCTTCACGAAGTACGTCCTGCTCATGACCGACAAGGTCTCCATCTTCGTCGCGGGCAGCGTCGTCGGCCTCATTCTCGGCACCATCTTCCGCTTCTTCGCGTACCGTTTCTGGGTCTTCAGCGCAGAGCTCGACTCCGAGCCCGGCTACGAGGTCGACCACGAAATCTTCGAGGCGCACCACGGGACGGAGCATCTCGCAGCCGCCAGCGAATCTGCGCAGGGGAGCGCGGCCGGCGGAGGGACCGAGCAGCGCGAGGCCTAGCGCCTCCCCGCTGCGCGCCTGTCCCGCTGCCTGGGCCTGTCCCGCTGCGCGCCTGTCCCGCTGACTGGGCCTGTCCCGTTGCGCGCCTGTCCCGCTGACTGGGCCTCTCCCGCTGCGCCCGGCCCGTCTTGCTGTGGCTCGCCTACCCCGCCGTGATGCGCTCCGTCGCGCGCAGCTTCGGACTGTCCTCGACATCCGGGTGACGAAGGACCGCGGACCCGTCGGCCGCCCACACCCCCAGCAGCGTCGCGAGCACCTCGTGCAGAGGCCGACCGGCGTCGATCAGGACGCGGGCGCCGGGCTCGAACGCCTCGGCGACCCGCTCGAGCAGCCCGGACTGCGTGAGACGCTCCCCGCGGAGGTCCGCCGCGTCGTCGTCCGCTGCGGGCGGGTCGAACGGCTCGAAGGAATCCGCGAACTGGCGCACGAGTGCCGCGTAGTCGACCTCGCCCGCGGCGAGCTCCCCGCGATAGGCGAGATCGAGCGCACCGAGGGCGACGACGATCCGCACTTCCGACGCAGTGCCTTCCCGCCCGCCCGGCTCGGCCGAGAACACGAGGTCGGCCGGGCCGTCGACGAGCACCGCGCCGGCCTGCCAGCCCCCGAGCGCGATGATCGCGCTCTTCCAGTGCGGTGGAAGGTCGAGGCGGAAACGCGTGCCGCGTTCGGTGTCGAACTCCTCCACGAGGAGATTGGACGTCTTGGCCGCCCAGTTGTCGAGCACCCGCCCCGAGAGTTCGACCCGTTCGCCGTCCGGGCCGTACCAGGTGAGCCTGGGGGCGGAGGAGTTGCCTCCACGGAGGCGATGAAGGATGGTCGTGACGGTCGAATCCATGGCTCTATTCTGGCCTGACCTCGGACATCGCTCTGTGCGCGGTTCCCCGGACCCCACGTGCTCGGGCGTGGCGAAGCCCGGACCCAGCAATTTTGCTGGCTACAATTCCCGCCCCCCGCTTGACCGGACCGACTTACACACGTGTAATTAGAACCGGACAGTAACTGCGCCGGCAGATGGGGCCAAGCCGGGAACCTCCCGGAGTCTGGTGCCTTTTCAGGCAGGCAGGCGTGGACGACCACCGAGGAGGAGCACCGTGGGACAGGCGGAGCGTTTCCAGAACGAAGAAATCGAGGCCGCACAGGCCATGTACGCACACCCGCGGGGCATTCCCGCGGACTGGTACGTGGACCCGGCCGACCCCGAGGCGGGGGAGCGATATCGCGAGATGTCGGCCGCCACGCTCGAGGACGCCGCAACGGCCTTCCTCGCCGAACATGCTCTCGAAGAGAGTGTGCTCGGGGACGGCGGTCTCGGGGACAGTGCGCTCGCCGCTGACGCGGAAGAGCCCGACGAGGAGCGCGAGGCCGAGGTGGTCTCGCTGCTCGACCGGCAGTTGCTGGACCGGCAGTCGCCCGACCGGCAGTCGCTGGACCGTCTTCCGATGGCCCGGCCCGCGGAGCCCGTGTGGGTGACCCTCCTGCAGCCGGCCGCGCCGATCGAAGGCGAGCTCGCGTGGCAGGCGGACGCGCTGTGCGCTCAGACTGACCCCGAGGCGTTCTTCCCCGAGAAGGGCGGCTCGACCCGCGACGCAAAGAAGGTCTGCGGTTCGTGCACGGTGCGGGCCGAGTGCCTCGACTATGCGCTCTCCAACGACGAGCGCTTCGGCATCTGGGGCGGTCTGTCGGAACGCGAGCGCCGCCGCCTGCGCAAGCGGGCGGTCTGATCCTGGACGGCGTGCACGTTACCGCAGTCGTCGTCGCCCAGGACGGCGTCGGCTATCTTCCGCGTACCCTCGCGGCCATCGCCGCCCAGACGCGTCCAGCAGACGTCCTGATCGGAGCCGACGCCGCCTCGCGCGACGGCTCCGGGGACGTCCTCCGGCGCTCGCTCGGTGCGGCCTCCGTCATCGACGCTCCCGCGGCCTTCGGCGCCGCGGCCGCCGCAGCCCTCGCCGCCGTACCCCGTCCCACGGGCGGCGCGGGCCCAGCTGATGAGTGGATCTGGCTCCTCCGCGACGACGCGGCCCCCGAACCGCGCGCGCTGGCAGAACTCCTCCTCGCCGTCGAGCGCGCCCCAGCAGTCGCCGTCGCCGGCTGCAAGCAGCTCGACTGGGACGAGCCGCGGCGGCTCGTCGACGTGGGGCTCTTCGCGAGCCGCTGGGCCGAGCGGCTCACGCTCATCGACGACGACGAGCAGGATCAAGGACAGTACGACGACCGCAGCGACATGTTCGCCGTGAACTCGGCTGGAATGCTCGTGCGGCGCGACGTGTGGGACGCCCTCCGCGGGTTCGACCCCGCACTTCCCTCGACGGGCGACGACGTCGACTTCTGTTGGCGCGCACGCCTCGCCGGGCACCGGGTCGTGGTGGTTCCGGCCGCCCGCATGCAGCACGTCGCAGACCGCCCCGAGAACGCCCCGACGCCATTCGCCGAACATCGGGCCGAGGTCTACACACGGCTCAAGCACGCCGCCCTCTGGTCACTCCCGCTCCACTACCTCGGCGCTTTCGTGGCGGGGTTCTGGTCGCTCATCGCGGCGCTCGTGAACAAGGAACCGAGGGTGGGCCTCGCCCGCTGCGCGGCGGCTTTCGCAGCGCTCGGCGGCATCGTGCCACTCGCGCGGGGGCGGCGGTCGGCGGCCCGGACCCGCGCTGTCGCACGCGGCACGGTACGTGGCGTTCGTGCCTCCCGCGAGGAGATCCGCAGCCATCGGCGCGCCTTCCTCGAATACTCTGACCCCGATCGCGTCGTCGGCGACGGCTCGGGCAGCGACGACACGCACGCCGAACCGACGGGCGACTCCGATCACGACTTCGCGTCCCTCGCGGTCGCGGCGCGCGGCTGGGTGGGGACTGGCGCCGTGGTCGTCGCCGTCCTTGCTCTCGCGAGCTCGGTCATCGCACTCATCCCTCTCCTCGGCGCCCAAGCCGTCACCGGCGGTGGGCTCCTGCCCGTCTCGACCGAGCTCGGCGCCGTCTGGCAGCACGCCACCTCGTGGTGGACCCAGCTCGGCGCGGGACAGCCCGGCCACGGCGACCCGTTCGGGCTTGTCCTCTGGGCGCTGGGCGTTCTTGGTTTCGGGGACGCCAACCGCGCCGTCGTGTGGACGCTCGTGCTCGCCCCGGCCGCCTCCGGCGTCGGCGGCTGGGCTTTCGCTTCTGCCCTCACATCGCACCGTTGGCCGCGGATCGTCGCTGGCCTGATGTGGGCAGCGGCGCCCGCGCTCCAGGAGGCCGTCGCGCAAGGGAGGCTCGGCGCCGTCGTGGCGTACGTCTTCCTCCCGTGGGCAGCGCTCGGTGTGATCCGCTCCGTGGGAGCGGCGAGGGTTCGCGGCACCGTGGGCTTCGACAGGACTCCTCGCCCCGGATCCGGCGGCGTCCCGTCGTGGACGGCGGCAGCGGCGGGCGGCCTCGCGCTCGCCGTCGTCACGTCGGGCTCGCCGAGTCTGCTCGCACTCGCTGCGGTCGTCGTCTTCGTCCTGACGCTCGGGCTGCGGAGCCGCGCGCGCTCGCTGTGGTTCATGCTCGCGCCGTCGGTCGCGCTCTTCCTTCCTGTCTGGGCTTCGGCCCCGGACGATCCGCGCGCGTGGATCGCAGATCCGGGAGTCCCGTCGGGCTACGCGGCCGCCGCGCCGTGGCAGCTCGTCCTGGGGCAGCCGGTCGCGTTCGATGCGAGGGCGTCCCTGGGCGGGGTGGGTTGGCTGCCAGCGGGCATGCCGTGGGCCGCCATTGACGCACTGCTTGTGGGGGTCCCTGTCCTCGCCGCGGCGGTCGTGGCCATCCTCGCCCTCCCGGGGCGCCGGGGCGCGATCGCCCGCTCGGCAGGTGTCGTCGCGGTTGCCGGGCTCGCACTCGCTTGGGCCGTTTCGCGCTTCCCCGTGGCGGTTTCGGGGGACAGCCTCGTGCCCCCCTTTGCCGGTCCGGCAGTCGCGGCGGCCATGCTGGCCCTCCTCGCCGCCGGAGTTGTGGGGGCGGACCGTGTGCTCGACCGCCGCGAGGCGGCTCACGCGCGAGAGCCACAATCGCCGGGAGCCGCCCGTCTCCTCGTTCTCGGGACAGTCGGTCTCGTCGTGGCGCTCGTTCTCGCTGTGGCTGGGCCGGCCCTCGGCCTCGCGCGATGGGCAGTGGCCGGGATCGCCCCAGTTGCGGCGCCCCAGGGAAGTCTTGGGAGTCCCCTCGAGATCACGTCGAGCCAAAACCGCACGCTTCCGGCTACCGCGAGTGATCTCGGGCTCGGCGTCGAACAGACGAAGACGCTCGTGCTGCGCAGCACGGCGCAGGGGGGCTTCGCTGCCGCGCTCATGCGCGGCTCGGGGACTACACTCGACGCGCTGACGGCCGTCGCCTCCTCGAGCCGGGTGAGCGGGAGCCTCATGTCGCCGTCCATCGCCCCGGACGACGCCGCCGACGCCGCGGTCCGTCGCGCAGTCGCCACGGTCTCGAGCTCCTCGGCCGTGGACCCGCGACCGGACCTCGAGGCCCTCGGCGTCGGCTTCGTTGTCCTCCAGCAGCGCGACGCCGCAGATGCCGTGACTGCGTCCCAGATGGACGCCGTTCCCGGGCTCGTGGCCGTCGGACAGACCGACGTGGGCTGGCTCTGGCGCGTTTCGCCGCCGGGCCAGCTCGCGGACAAGGACACGGCGATCGCCCATCGGGCGAGCATCGTCGACGTGAAGGGCGACGTGGTCGGCACCGTCGACGCTGGATCTGAGGAGGTTCGGACGTCGGTGCCCGCGGGGCCCGAGGGCCGGCTGCTCGTCCTGGCGGAGCGCAGCGATGCGCACTGGTCGGCGTGGGTCGACGGCCACCGTCTCACCTCGACAACACAGCGCTGGGCCCAAGCGTTCACGCTGCCCGCGTCGGGCGGCCAACTCGAAGTCCGGTACGACCAGCCCTTGGCCTTCCCGCTCGGCCTGCTGACCGCCGTCGTCCTCGCCATCGCAGCGCTGACGGCGATCCCGACCCGGCCCGCGCCTCGGCGCCGGACTGCGGGCAGCCGGGGGAGTGGCGGCACCCCTGGACGGGGCGGGTCCTCCCGGCGCGGGGGACCTTCCGGCGGCACCGATGGACGCGGCCGTGCGACGGACAGGGGCGAGGTGAACCCTGGGGATGGGGCCGAAGCCGAGCCCCCGACCGAGCCCGCAACCGATGCCGAGGGCGCGCAGCCGATTCCGGAGCCGGCTCCCGAGGCGCGGCATAGAGACGGCCCGCAGGATGAGTCGGACCACCAGGGCTCCCGCCGTGACCAGACAGCAAGGGATACAGATGACGCGCGAGTCTAAGGCGAGCATCCGAACGAGACGCCGTCTGCGCCGGGCCCTCGGGGTCGCCGCTGGCGTGGTCGTCCTCGGCGCGGGCGGCTGCCTCGTGGTCGCGGCGAGCGCCGTGCCCGAACCTGCGGGGCTCCGCTCTGGGACGGCTCCCTCGGTCGATGTTCCGGTCGGTCAGACTGTCGGCGTGTGCCCGGGTCCCGCCGAGCTCCTGCAGGGAACGCCCGTTCAGGGCGATCCGCAATTCAGCCCAGCGAGCACCACTGCGTCGAGCCTGCTCACGGCCGCCGTGCTCGGCGAGCCCTCGGGCGCCCTCCCCGCGAGCTCGATCAACGGCGTGGACGGATCCGTCCTCCAGAAGGTCAGCGACGGGCAGAAGGCTCCGGCTGCGCCGCCGTCGTCCGCGCCCGCCGCGATCGCGACTCGTGCGACGACTTCTCCCGCGCTCCTTTCGACGGCAGCGCTCGAAGGCCGCCCGTCGTCGGCCGCGGCGCTCTTCCGCTACAGCGCGACCGATGGGGACCTTCGCGGTCTCGCAGCCGGACCGTGTACCTCGCCGTCCAACGACCTCTGGCTCGCGGGTGCGAGCACCCTCGTGGGCCGCACGTCGGTCCTCTACCTCACGAATCCGACGACGACGCCGGCGACGGTCAATCTCGACTTCTTCGGGGACCAGCCGCTCGGCCAGCCGCCAGCCGGCAGCCGAGGGATCCAGATACCGCCGGGTAGCACGAAGTCGTTCGTCCTCGGGGGCTTCGAACCCGGGCAGCGCAACGTCTCGGTCCATGTCCGCAGCTCCGGCGGCCCCGTCGCGGCGGTCATCCAGCAGAGCACTCTCCGAGGGCTCACTCCGGGCGGCGTGGACTTCCTCACGCCGGTCGCGGCCCCGTCGACGCGCGGCGTCGTGACCGCAGTCGAGCTTCAGGACCCGGTCGCGTCACGCAACCTCTCGTCCCAGGACGGCTTCGACGACGCCACCGCGGCGCTTCAGGTCACAGTGCCCGGGGCAGCGAACGCCGTCGTCCAGATCCGAGTCTTCGGGCAGAACGGGCCGGTCACGTTGCCAGCCGGCGCGGTGTTCACGGCAAAGGCGGGAGCGGTGACTGAGATCCCTCTCGCGGGCCTCCCCGCGGGGAAGTACTCGGTCTCGGCGGCTTCCGACGTCTCGTTCACGGCGAGCGTCCGGATGGTGAAGGGAACCAGCTCCACGGATCCCCTCGACTTCGCGGTTTCGGGGGCGCAGCCCCGCCTCGGCGACGGGCACGTGGTCCCGGTGGGCGAGACGGGCAAGCGAACCCTCGTCTTCGGCGTACCGGACGGGCGGGCTCACGTGACCGCGACCCCGATCAGCGACGACGGCAAGCTGCACGCCCCGGTGGCCCTTGATATCGCCGGCGGCACCACGGCAACGCTCCAGGTGCCGGACACCGTCGACGGCGCGAAGACGGTCGCGTACGCCGTCTCGTCGTCGGGCGACCCGGCCTACGGATCCCTGCTGCTCGAATCCAACCAGGGCAACGGGATCGCCGTCGCGTCAATCCTGCCCGCGGCTGGGGGGAGAGAGTCCATCCCCGTCACGCTCGGTTACTGAGGCGCTGGTTGCCGATCCGGTTTACCGGGGCCCGGTCGGGGCACCCAACGTCACCGCCTTGGCCGATCAGGTCAGCGGTAGCCTCGGTAGTACGGGTCGAGCGACTCGGGCTCCACGTTGAGGAGCGCCGCGGTGTACTCGACGACGACGTCGTGGACGAGATCCTGGGCCTCGCCGGCCGACGGTGCCTCCGTCTCGACCACGCGGCGATAGATCGTGATGCGGGCGGGACGGCCCCTCGCGGCGCGCGAAACGTTCCCCTGCGGGACGCGGCCGCCGTCGCGGAGGATCTTCTCGAGACCGGGCGGAATCTCCTCGACGACGTACTCGACGTTGTCGAGCTCGCTGCCTCGCAGCTCCTGGAGACGGTCGGCCGAGTCGAGCACCCAGTCCTCGAAACGCTCGCCTCGGGTGCGGCTTCCGGGCAGGATCGCGGGCATGATCTCCCCGCGCAGTCCGCGGCCGTGCCGGTTGCGGCGGCGTTCGCGGAATCCACGGCGTTGGCCCGCGCCCTGTTCGCCGGCGGGCGGGAGAGGGCGGATGCTCAGGCCTGAGGGGCCCGGCGTGGAACGATCCTGCATGTATCGACTGTAGACCCGCCCCCTGCGCGGCGCTAACCGATGCCAGCCTTCGGCCGACCGTTGGCAGCCGTCGGGTAACCGATGGCAGCCGTCGGCCGAGTCGCTCACGACACATCCGGCGGGCGCAGAGTAGGGTACTGGCTGTGCGAGAAGTCCGCCATTGTTCCCGATCGGCCTGCCGCGAGCCTGCGGTCGCCACGTTGACGTATGTGTACGCGGATTCCACGGCCGTGCTGGGACCGCTCGCCACGTTTGCCGAGCCGCATACGTACGACCTGTGCGCGAAGCACGCGGACAAGCTCACCGTCCCGCGTGGCTGGGAAGTGCTGCGGCTTGCGCTTCCGGCGCGGCAGCCGAGCCCCGACGACCTCCTCGCGCTCGCCGAGGCCGTGCGGGACGCCAGCGAGGACGACGACGAGCCCGCCGAGGCGCCGCAACGTAGCAACCGCGAGGGGCAGACGATGCTGACGCCGCCCGCGGGCGTGGACATGCCGTCCGGGCGCCACCTGAGGATCCTCCCCGAGCTGTACTGAGCCGGTAGGCTTGGTCCCATGCCGTACATCAGTTCCTCGATCCTCGCTGTGCTGCGTTGCCCCGTGACAGGTAGCGCTCTGGTCCAGGAGGGCGACGAGCTCGTGGCCAGCGCGGCCGGTCCGGACGGCTCTGTTCCGCGCTACCCGGTCGAAGACGGGATTCCCGTGCTGCTGCCGCCGGCCGAGGCCTCGGCCGATCCTGCGGGCAGCGCCGGCGCCTGACCGCTGCGGCAAGACCCTTCTCGCTTCACCCTGCCACCCTCCCGTCCTCAGGAGCATCCGTGACCTTCGACTACCGCGTTGCCGACATCTCGCTACACGAGGCCGGCCGCCACCAGATTCGCCTCGCAGAGCACGAGATGCCGGGCCTCATGGCCCTCCGCCGCGAGTACGGGCAGTCGCAGCCGCTCAAGGGCGCCCGCATCGCGGGGTCGCTGCACATGACCGTCCAGACCGCCGTCCTGATCGAGACGCTCGTTGCGCTCGGCGCCGAAGTCCGCTGGGCGTCGTGCAACATCTTCTCGACACAGGACGAGGCAGCCGCCGCGATCGTCGTGGGCACCGGCACCCCCGAGGATCCACGCGGCGTTCCGGTCTTTGCCTGGAAGGGCGAGTCCCTCGAGGAGTACTGGTGGACGGCGGAGCAGATCCTCACCTGGCCGGGTGCCCAGGAGAATCCCGAGCTGGGCCCGAACATGATTCTCGACGACGGGGGCGACGCGACTCTCCTCGTCCACAAGGGGGTCGAGTTCGAGGCGGCAGGCGCGGTTCCTCAGGCCACGCCGGACGACCCCGACGAATACCGCATCATCCTCGACGTGCTTCGCGCCGGTCAGGAGCGGGACCCGCAGAAGTGGACCCGCACCGCAAGCCGCATCCAGGGCGTGACCGAGGAGACCACGACCGGAGTCCTTCGCCTCTACCAGCTCGCGGAGCAGGGCAGGCTCCTGTTTCCTGCGATCAATGTCAACGACTCCGTCACCAAGAGCAAGTTCGACAACAAGTACGGCATCCGCCATTCGCTCCCGGACGGCATCAACCGGGCGACCGACGTGCTCATCGGCGGCAAGGTCGTCGTCGTATGCGGGTACGGTGACGTCGGCAAGGGTGCCGCAGAGGCACTCCGGGGCCAGGGTGCGCGAGTCATCGTGACGGAGATCGACCCGATCTGCGCGCTCCAGGCGGCAATGGACGGCTATCAGGTGGCCCGGTTGGAGAGCGTCCTCGAGGAGGGGCACATCTTCATCACGACGACGGGCGGCAAGGACATCATCATGGCCGAGCACATGGCCGCGATGAAGGACAAGGCGATCGTGGGCAACGTGGGCCACTTCGACAATGAGATCGACATGGCCGGGCTTGCGAAGTGGCCGGGCATCCGCAAGATCGAGATCAAGCCGCAGGTCCACGAGTGGGTCTTCCCCGCCGAAGACTCCCGCGGCGAGCGCTCGATCATCGTCCTTTCGGAGGGCCGGCTCCTCAACCTCGGCAACGCGACCGGCCATCCCTCGTTCGTCATGAGCAACTCGTTCGCCAACCAGACCATCGCCCAGATCGAGCTCTGGACGAAGCACGGCCAGCCCGAGGGCGAACGGGAATACGAGAAGAAGGTCTACGTCCTCCCGAAGATCCTCGACGAGAAGGTCGCCCGCCTGCACCTTGACGCCCTCGGGATCGAGCTCACGGAGCTCACCAAGGACCAGGCCGAGTATCTCGGCCTGGACGCGGCCGGCCCGTACAAGTCTGATCACTACCGCTACTGACTAGCATGGAAGCTATGCGGGCCGAGGAGGGCACGGGCGAACCCGGCAGTGGGGTAGACGGCGGGAGCGAAGCGCACTCTGCCCCCGAGGGCATGAACGAACCCGCCAACGGGTCTCTGCCGGAACCGGGATCGCTCAAGCGAAGGCCCATTGGGAAGATCGTCGCGATGGTCGCCGTCGTCCTCGCGCTCGCCGCGGGCGGCGCCTTCTGGGCCCTGCGGTCGCTCCAGGGCACTCCCATCGGGTCCGAAGCGGGCTCGGCCATCCGGAGCGAGCCGGGTGCTGTGTTCCCGGTGGTCCAACCGGCGTCGGCCGTCACCGCGCCCGCCTCAGACGCTACGGAAGTCAACCCTGCGGCGCCCGTCACCGTGACGGCGAGGAATGGCACTCTCGACAACGTGAGCTTGCGCTCGTCGACGGGCGACGACGTGGAGGGAACGCTCGACTCCGGCCGCACCGTCTGGACCTCGACCGGCCAGCTCACCTTCAACGCGACCTACACCTTGAGCTACACGACGCTCGACGCGGCGGGGCGCACGACGACGTCGACGTCGACTTTCAAGACGGTTTCTACTGCCAACGAGGCCGACGCGGCGATGTACCCGCTCGACGGGATGAGCGTCGGCGTCGCGCAGCCGATCCAGCTCACCTTCAGCGAGCCGGTCAAGAACAAGAAGGCCGTCGAGAAGGCCATCACCATCACGTCGACCTCCGGCCAGACGGGCGCCTTCCACTGGTTCAGCGACACCGTGGTCCGCTATCGCCCGGAGCAGTACTGGGCTGCGCACAGCACCATCAGCGTCAAGATGGACCTGTTCGGTGTGGACCTCGGCAATGGCCAGATCGGGAACTTCTCGAAGACGGATACGGTGCATATCGGCGACAAGCGCACAGCGGTCGCCGACGCCCAGGCCCACACCTTTACGGCCTACATCAACGATCAACCGGTCCACACCTGGCCGGCCACGCTGGGCGACACGCGCTTCCCCTCGGCGAAGGGCTTCCTCGTGCTCATGGAGAAGCAGCGCAAGGCCCATTTCGTGGCCGCATCGATCGGCCTCAAGCCCGGCGACCCCGCCAATTACGGGGAACTCGATGTCGAGTACGCGACCAGGCTCACTCCGAGCGGCGAGTTCATCCACCAGGCCACCGACACCGCGATCCCCTACCTCGGGGTGGCGAATGTCTCCCACGGGTGCATCGGCCTCGGCCCAGACGGGGCCTCTTGGGTCTTCAACAACATGACGACGGGAGACGTCGTCCAGATCGTCAACACCGAAGGCGACTTCGCGAACTTCAACGACGGCTTCGGCGACTGGAACATCCCCTGGTCCCAGTACGCAAACGGCTGAGCCGTAGATTCACGCTCATGCCGTGCTGATTCCGAGCCGATAACGCTTCGGCCACAGGGCGGCCCACTTCCGGTCGGCGGCAGGTGGGACCCGCTACCGTGGGAGAGAGGACAGACCATACCCGGGCCCGCCTGCGACGCGGGCCCACCAAGCTGCGAGCGGATGATGCATGTGACGGAAGACAGGCGTGACCTGGAGCCGGAGGTGAACCTGGACGAGTCCCAGGACACCGAAGAGCCGGCCTTCGACTGGATGCGGACCCCGGATCGCGGCCGCGACCCTGAGAACGCCTCCGTGCGTGATGCCTCGCCCAACCGCCCGAGCGAGGTCCGCGAAAGCAACGGTCTGCGTGACCGGCACGAGCTGCGCGAGGGGCCGGCCTCTGGGTCCGGCCACGGCGCGGCGTCCGACGCGGCTGGGTCCGGCCATGGCGGGGCGTCCGACGCGGTGCCCGCCGCGGGCGAGGCAGCTGGACCTGGCGCTGCACCTGCTACCACCTCCGACCATCGGGAGCCGTCCCCGACCTCGGCACTCCAGATGCGGCCGCCGGAGGACGAGGTCCGCCGGCGCACCGCCCAGCGCGAGGCAGCCGCTCAGGCGAAACCCGTTGCGCCACGGGTGCTTCAGGTGCTCATGGCGATATTCCTGCCGTTCCTTCTCCTCATCGCCGCAGTGCGGGTTATCGCGACCCCCGCCTTCCTGTGGCTCGAATACTTCCGCCCCGGCTTCCCGGGAGACGGCTACGGCTTTTCCGTCGACGACCGCCTCACCTACGGGTCGTACGCGGTCGACTATCTCTCCAACTTTGCGGGACGGCGCTACCTCGGGGATCTCGTCCAGTCCTCTGGGGCACCCCTGTTCACCGACGCCGAGGTCAGCCACATGGCGGACGTGAAGTCGGTCATCTTCATCGCTTACGCGGCGGGTCTCGTCCTCCTCGCCTTCTTCGTCGTCGCGTTCCTCGTGCTCCGGAAGCGGCCCGGCGCGTTTGGCCGCGGGTTGTTTGCGGGAGCGATCGTCACGTTCGTGATCGTCGTCGGCCTCGCCGTCCTCGCCTTCCTGGGCTGGGAGCAGTTCTTCACCGATTTCCACCGCATCTTCTTCTCCCAGGGCAATTGGACGTTCCAGCTTTCCGACACACTCATCAGGCTGTTCCCGTCGCAGTTCTGGATGGACGCGGCAATCGTGATCGGTGTTCTGACTCTCCTCGTGAGCTCGCTCATCATCATCTTCGCGTGGCCCATCAAGAGGAAGACGCCGGCTCCCGAGACCGAGGCGTCGCGCAGCGAGTAGCCTGGGCCGGGCAGTCCAAGCCGGCTAAGAGTAGAGCGCCTCAACCTCGTCGCGGCACTCAGCGAGGATGGCGTCTCGCTTGAGCTTGAGGGACGGGGTGAGGCTTCCGGCCTCGATGCTCGGTTCGATACCCACGACGGCGAACTTGCGGATGCTCTCGGCGCGCGAGACGAGCGCGTTGGCAGCGTCGACCGCGGCCTGCAGCTCGTGCAGCACCTCGGGATCAGTTGCGGCGGCCTCGGCCTCAAGCGTGCGCCCGTGTTCCCGGCACCAGGAGGCCAGACCGTCGCGGTCCAGGACGATCAGCGCCGCGACGAACGGGCGCCCCTCGCCGATCAGGATGGCGTGTTCGACGAGCGGGCTCTCGCGGACGGTCTCCTCGAGGGGCTCTGGAGTCACGTTCTTGCCCCCAGCCGTCACAAGCAGGTCCTTCTTGCGCCCTGTGATGGTGAGGAAGCCCTCGTCGTCGAGACGGCCGAGGTCCCCGGTGGGGAAGTATCCGTCCTGAGCTGGGCCGGCCGCCGCCTGCGTCTCGTCTGGCTCCGCGGCGCTGTCTTCGTTCGCGCGCTCTTCGTTCGCGCTGTCTTTGTTCGCGCGCTCGTCGTTCGTGCTGTCTTCGTTCGCGCTGTCTTTGTTCGCGCCGTCAACCGGGGAGCCGTGGTAGCCCGCGAAGACGCCGATTCCGCGCACGAGGATCTCGCCGTCGTCGGCGATCCTGATCGAAGTTCCCGGAACCGGTCGCCCCACTGTCCCCACCCGCACGGCGTCGGCCGTGTTGACCGTGCAGGGCCCGGTCGTCTCGGTGAGCCCGTAGCCTTCGAGCACCGGAATGCCGACGCCGCGGAAGAAGTGGGCGAGCTGCGGGCTCAGCGGTCCACCGCCGCTCACCGTGGTCTCGAGCGCACCGCCGAACACGGCCCGCAGACGACCGTAGACGAGGCGGTCGAACACCGCATGCTTGAGGCGGAGGCTGCGGCTCGGACCGTAGCCGCGGCCAGCGGCAGCGTCGTCGAGCGCAGCCGAGTATTCGCGTGCCACGGACGCGGCGCGGGCGAAGACACCGCCCCTCCCGGAGCGGACCGCCTGTTCGCGGGCCGCGGCATAGACCTTCTCGAAGATGCGCGGCACGCCGAGCAGGAAAGTTGGCCGGAAGCTCCGCAGGGTGGAGAGCAGATCGTTCGGGCTGCTGTACGCGACCGTGACCCCGGCCGCGAGGCACACCACTTGGACGGCATGCGCCAGCACGTGGGCCAGCGGGAGGAACGTGACCATGCGCGGGTCCGGCGAGGCCAGCGGAACGGGCAGATGCGGAATCAGGTTGTCCGCGAGGTCGACGAAGTTGGCGTGCGTGATGACGCAGCCCTTGGGCCTGCCAGTCGTCCCGGAGGTATAGACGATCGTCGCCGGGGTGCGGAGTGCCGCCGCCGCGCGGTGCCGTTCGAGTTCCGCGTCGCTCACGCCCTGACCGGGTCCGGCGAGGCTGCTGAGCGTCGCCCCCTCGCCGTCCAGGGCGAGGGACGTGACCTGGATGAACCGTTCGGCGAGTCCCGCCGAGCCCTCGATGACCCCCGAGACCATCGGGACCAGCGCGGGAGCGGCGAAGACCCGCCGGGCGCCCGAGTCGCGGAGGATCCATTCGATCTGGGCGGGGGAGTCCGTCTCGTAGACGGGGACGCTCACGCCGCCCGCATACCAGACCGCGAAATCGGCGAGCGTCCACTCGTAGCTGCTCGGAGCAAGGATCGCGACTCGGTCGCCCACTGCGAGACCTCCGGCGACGAGTCCCTTGGCGAGCCAGCGGACGTCGGCGAGGAATTCGGACGCCGTCACGTGGCGCCACGACGTCCCCTCACGCAGCGCGAAGACCGGGCGTTCGGGGGACCGGGAGGCGCGCTCGAGGAGAAGGTCCGTGACGTTGGCGCCTTCCGGTCGGGGTGGTGCAAGAAGCGCCGCCGTGGACTCGGTGCGGGTTGCAGCATTCCGCGTGGAAGCGTCCACAGAGTCGTGCCTTCCGTTCTCGGTCCCTGCCTCGGTCATGCCCATTCTGCCCGTCTCACACCCAGCTCGGCATCCACATGTGCATCCGCCAATCGAGATAGGTGATGGTCTGGGCGCTCCAGATCGGCATGAAGTACGCCGAGACGATCACGACGAGGACCAGGTATACCCCGACGCCGAGGAAACCCGCCTGTCGTCGCCAAGGGGGATCGGTAGGCCTTCCGAGGATGTGCCCGAGCACATACGCGAGCACGAGGATGAAGAACGGCTCGAAGGAGACCTCGTAGAACGCGAACATCGTGCGCTCCGGGTACATGAACCACGGCAGGTACCCGGCGGCGACCCCGCACAGCGCGCCGCCCACGCGCCAGTCCCGCCGGCCGGCCCAGAGGAGGACGGCGACGGCGAGGGCGATGGTTCCAGCCCACCAGATGAGGGGGTTGCCGACCGAGAGGATCGCCGAGCTGCATCGGTCCGCGCCGCAGCCGCTGGGTTCGACGTAGTAGAACGACGTGGGCCGTCCTTGCACGAGCCAGCTCCACGGGCTCGCAGCGTAGGGGTGTGTCTCCGTGAGACCCGTGTGGAAGGCGTACGCCTCGAGGTGGTAGTGGGCGAGGGAGCGCAGCGACGCGGGCACCCACGACCACGTCGGGTCAGGGTTCGCCTCTGCCCAATGGCGGAAATAGGCGTCCGAGGAGAGGAACCAGCCCGTCCACGTCGAGAGATACACGGCGCCGCCGACGACGACGATGCTCACGAATGCGAGCGGTGCGTCCCGGACGACGGCGGCCGGCAGCCACGCGCGGATGCCTGCTGTGCGGCGCGCGCTTGCGTCCCAGAGGACCGTGAGCAGCCCGAAAGCAAGGACGTACGCGAGGCCAGACCACTTGACGCCGACCGCGCAGCCGATGCAGACGCCCGCGGCAATGCGCCACCAGCGCACCCCGAGCCAAGGGCCGGCCGCGAGGGCCGTCGCGGGAATCCGCCCGTTCGGCAGCGCCGACGCGGCGAGCCTGGTCGCGAGCCGCCGTCGCCCGTCCTCCCGGTCCTTGAGGAGCGCGCAGAAGGCCGCGAGCAGCCAGAACGAGAGGAAGATGTCCAGAATGCCGATGCGCGACATGGTGATGTGGTGGCCGTCGACGGCGAGCAGAAGGCCGGCCGTGGCCGCAAGGACTGGGGAGCGGAAGAGCTTGTAGGCCGCCCACGCGACGAGCGCCACCGAGAGCGTCCCGAAGAGGGCCGAGGAGAACCTCCAGCCGAACGAGCTCGAGGGGCCGAACAGCCACATGCCAAGCGCGATCATCCACTTGCCCAGAGGCGGATGCACCACGTACTCGGGCGACGACTGGATGGCGCTGAAGTTCCCCGCAATGAAGAGGGGATTGGCGTTGTCGCTCCAATTCTTCTCGTAGCCGAAGTGCAGGTAGGAGTACGCGTCCTTGACGTAGTAGGTCTCGTCGAAGATGAGGGAGTGCGGAGTGCCCAGATTGACGAAACGGAGGACGCCGGCCACGATCGCGCAGGCGAGCGGAATCGCCCAGTAGAGTGTGCGCTCGAGGCGCGGCCAGTCGCGCCATCGGTCGAGGGGGCCGAGAAGCCGGTGGCGGAGCTCCGCGGCCGTCTGGGCAGCGGGGGGCCGGGGGGCGACCCACCGGCGGCGGGTGTTCCAGCCGAGCTGGGGCTCGCGGGTGTCGGTGGCGGCGCTCATCCCGGCCCATGCTACCGGCGTAGTCTGAGCGGGTGCGTGAATCAGAGCCGGACCGTGGCCGTGTGGTCCTCGCGGCGACCCCGATCGGCAATCTCGGCGACGCGAGCCGCCGGCTTGTCGAGCTCCTGGGCGAGGCAGACGTCATCGCCGCGGAGGACACGCGCCGGCTCCACCGCCTCGTCCAGGGCCTCGGCGTTCAGCCCGCTGGCCGCATCCTGAGCTATCACGAGCACAACGAGGCCTCGAAGACTTCCGAGCTCTTGGACGAGGTGCGGGCTGGCCGGACCGTCCTGCTGGTGACGGACGCCGGGATGCCGAGTGTCTCCGATCCGGGCTACCGGCTTGTCGAGGCAGCGGTGGCGGAAGGACTCACGGTGACCGCCGTGCCGGGGCCGTCTGCGGTCCTCACGGCACTTGCGCTCTCCGGCCTGCCGACCGACCGCTTCTGCTTCGAGGGCTTCCTGCCACGCAAGGCGGGGGAGCGGGCGGGGCGCCTCGCCGAGCTCGGGGCAGAGCGCCGGACGATGGTGTTCTTCGAGGCGCCGCACCGCCTCCCGGCGATGCTCCGGGCCGTGGCGGACGCTTTCGGTCCAGAGCGGCCGGTCGCGGTGTGCCGGGAACTCACCAAGACCTACGAGGAGGTGCTCCGCGGCACGGCAGGCGAGCTGGCCGCGTGGGCCGAGGCGGAGGAAGTGCGAGGCGAGATCGCCGTCGTCGTCGGCGGGGCGGGCGAGAGCGAGCCCGCGAGCCCCGAGGATCTCGTCGAGGCAGTCAACCGCCTCGTCGCCGACGGCGCGCGGCTCAAGGACGCCGTCGCGGCCGTTGCGGCCGATGCCCGTGCGAGCAAGCGCGAGCTGTACGCAGCCGTGCTGGCATCCCGCTGAGCCGGTTGGATCGCTTCTCGCTGCGCTTCCGCTTCTCCGGGCCATGCTGGCTTCTCGCTGAATCTGCCGCTCGCTCGCGGTGCAACTCCCTTGGAATTCCGGGGAAGTCTGTTGTGCATTCGCACAGGAGGCCCTCGGAGTTCTCGTGCACGCGTGCGTAGACACTCGAGCGGGTGAGAGCCTAGCGTTGAGGGCGAACCCAGGGACCCGAAGGTGAGTCCCGCACGGCGAAAGGAGCCGAGATGTCTGACACCAGCAAGAACGTCACTCCAGAGCGCGAGCAGGAGCTTCTCGCGAAAGTTCCCACCGGGCTTCTCATCAACGGCGAATGGCGCGACGCCTCGGGCGGCAAGACTTTCGCGGTCGAGGATCCGGCTACGGGCAAGACCCTTCTCGAGATTGCCGATGCGACGAGCGAGGACGCGGTTGCGGCCCTCGACGCGGCCGACGGCGCGCAGGCCGCGTGGGCCCGCACGGCGCCGCGCGAGCGTGCCGAGATCCTTCGCCGGGCGTTCGAGCTCGTCACCGAGCGTGCCGAGGACTTCGCCCTCCTCATGACGCTCGAGATGGGCAAGCCGCTCGCCGAATCGCGCGGCGAGGTCACATACGGCGCCGAGTTCCTCCGCTGGTTCTCGGAGGAGGCGGTGCGCGACTACGGCCGCTACGTCACAACTCCGGAGGGCAAGAACAAGATCCTCGTCCAGCGCAAGCCGGTCGGGCCCTGCCTGCTGATCACCCCGTGGAACTTCCCGCTCGCGATGGCGACCCGCAAGATCGCGCCGGCGGTGGCGGCCGGGTGCACGATGGTCGTCAAGCCCGCCAAGTTCACCCCCCTCACGACGCAGCTCTTCGCCGCCGTCATGCAGGAGGCCGGTCTGCCGGCCGGCGTCCTGAACGTCGTGTCGTCGTCGTCGGCTTCGGGCATCTCGGGCCCGCTCCTGAAGGATTCGCGCCTGCGGAAGATCTCCTTCACAGGCTCGACTCCGGTGGGCCGCCGCCTCATCGCGGATGCCGCCGAGAACGTCCTGCGCACCTCGATGGAGCTCGGCGGAAACGCCCCGTTCATCGTGTTCGAGGATGCAGACCTGGACAAGGCGGTCGAGGGAGCAATGGCCGCCAAGATGCGCAACATGGGCGAGGCCTGCACGGCCGCGAACCGGTTCCTCGTCCAGGAGTCGGTCGCGGAGGAGTTCACGCGCAAGTTCTCGGAGGCGATGGCGGCGCTCAAGCCCGGCCGCGGCACGGAGGCCGACGCCAAGGTTGGACCGCTCATCGACGGCGGCGCCCGCAAGGACGTCCACGCGCTCGTGACCGAGGCCGTGCAGTCCGGGGCCCGCGTGGCCACGGGTGGCGCGCCGATCGAGGGCGACGGCTATTTCTACGCTCC
The DNA here is from genome assembly GCF_036848755.1 of Sinomonas sp. Classification (NCBI taxonomy): domain Bacteria; kingdom Bacillati; phylum Actinomycetota; class Actinomycetes; order Micrococcales; family Micrococcaceae; genus Sinomonas; species Sinomonas sp. The sequence goes on from NZ_DAIUJO010000025.1 coordinate 33,061, forward strand.
GACCGTCCTCGCCGACGTCCCGAACGACGCCGAGATCCTCAAGAACGAGATCTTCGGCCCGGTCGCCCCCGTGACGACGTTCAAGACCGAGGAGGACGCGATCCGACTCGCGAACGCGACCGAGTACGGCCTCGCCTCGTACCTCTACACCCGTGACTTTGCGCGCATGTTCCGGGTCGCGGAGCAGATCGAGTACGGCATGGTCGGCTTCAACGCGGGCGTCATCTCGAACGCGGCCGCCCCGTTCGGCGGCGTCAAGCAGTCCGGGCTGGGCCGTGAGGGCGGCGCCGAGGGCATCGCGGAGTACACGACGACGCAGTACATCGGCATCGCGGACCCGTACGCGGGCTAGGGACCCGTTCCCGGCCCGGAGCGGGCGGGGAAACGAGCACGGCATCGCGGACCCGTACGCGGGCTAG
>NZ_DAIUJO010000025.1:33579-39066 GCF_036848755.1 Sinomonas sp.
GGCCCGGAGCGGGCGGGGAAACGAGCACGGCATCGCGGACCCGTACGCGGGCTAGGGACCCGTTCCCGGCCCGGAGCGGGCGGGGAAACGAGCACGGCATCGCGGACCCGTACGCGGGCTAGCGACCCGTTCCCGGCCCGGAGCGGGCGGGGAAACGAGCACGGCATCGCCGACCCGTACGCGGGCTGGGGACCCGTTCCCGGCCCGGAGCGGGCGGGGAGACCCCTAATCATTGCCTCCCCGGCGACCCCGCCGCGGGAACCTGGCCCTCGCTGCATCCGCGGCGGGGGCCAGTCGTTTGGCGGGGGGCAGTCGTTTGACGGCCGGTCCCCAGCGCTTGAGCAGGGGCGAGACGGCGCGGCCGATCAGCCGGAGGGCGCGGTCCCGAGCCCTCCGCAGCGGGTGTCGCATGGCGTCGCTCGGCCTTCCGAAGGCCGACGGCGGGAGGGCGGCGATGCGGACCCGGGCGAGCGGCGAGCGCGTGGCGCGGCCGGCGCGGGCAACAGCGGCCAGGGCGTCCCGGGCTGCGGCGTCGTCGGCCGCGTACCCTGGCGGCCCGTACTCATAGCGTTCGTATTCGCGTGTGAGGGTTGCGAGCGCGCCCTTGAGCGTTGCGCTCTCGCTCGAACTCCCGTCGTCGGCCTCCCACCGCTCGAGCCGTCTCGCGTAGGCGCGCGGGGTGTCAGCGGGGTCGGCGGCGAGGCCGTGGTCGAGCCCGAGGGCCTCGAGTTCTTCCCACATCCCCTCAATGCCGCGGGCGAGGCGACGGCGTCGTTGGGTGGCACGGATGGCTGCGGGAAGCACGAGGAGCGCAGCGAGGAGCGCCGCGCCGAGCCCGAGCCCGGTGACCTCGGTCCGGGTCTGGGCCGACGCCGCGCTTGCGGCATGCGAGGCCGCAGGGCTCGGGGTGGGCGTCGCAGCCTTGGGGGCCGCCGTCGCTCGCAGGGCGTCGTTCGGGTTGTCGAGGTTGGTGCTGACGCCCGAGGGGGTATCGGTCTGCGCATAGGAGGGGACGGCTCCCCTGGAGGGCGTGGGCTCGAATGACACCCAGCCGAGGCCTTCGAAGTAGAGCTGGGGCCACGCGTGCGCATCGCGGGCATCCACCTGGTACTCGGGCAGCGAGCCGAGCCCAGCGACGGCCACGGTAGCGCCCGTGGGGTGGCCTGGGGCGAAGCCGACTGCGATGCGGCTCGGGATGCCCACGAGGCGGGCCATGACGGCCATGGCGGCGGCGAAGTGGATGCAGTAGCCCGACTTCTTCTCGAGGAACTTTTCGAGGACGTCCATGCCGGTGCCGTCGTAGCCCTGCTGTACGGGTGCCTGCTCCGAATAGGTGAACGTCCGCAGGTAGGCCTGGATGGCGAGGGCCTTCGCGTACGGCGTCGCCGCACCCTTGGTGATCGTTGCCGCCGTCGTCCGTACGAGGCTCGGGACGTTGCTCGGCACGGCCGACGTCTCGAGCCCGATCCCGCGCGGCGTCGTGCGCACGGCGGCGAGCTCCGCGGGCGTGAGGTTGGGCACGACGGACCGAACCACGTAGTTCTGTCCCAGGCTCGCCCCGGGATCGCCCTTGATGCTGAGGTTGAGGGGGTCCCAGCCCATGCGCCCCTGAACCCCCGAGACTGAAACCGGGGCGAACGGGACGGGGAGGTAGGGGCTCGTGAAGTTGCCGGTCGAGATGACTGTGGTCGTCGTGAGGAGCTGGGCGGTCTGGGCGGTCTCAGTGGTGATGGAGCTGAGGTCATACTGCCGTTGGTCGTCGCGGTTGTCCGGGCCCCAGGTGCTTCCCTCGAACGAGTCCACGGTGGTGGTCTGTAGGTACACGGGCTGGGTCGAGTCCGTCGCATAACGGATGATCCCGACCCCCTGGCCGCTTCGGAGGTCGCTGCCGAGGCTGATGAAGGGGTTGAGGCCCACGTTCTGCCCGAAGTACTTGAGCCGAGAACCCTCGGGGAACGAGCCGCTGTCGAAGCCGGGGATGAGGGTGGGCAGCACGAGAGCCCCCACGACGATGGCGCCCACGAGCGTGATGACGCGCGACGGCGAGACAGCGGCCCCCGCGGGCCGTGCGGGCCTCGACCCCGCGTCCTCGCTGGCGACGACGTCCGCTCGGGCCAGCGCGAGCGCCCCGAGGTAGGCCGCGCCGCCGACCGCGAAGCCCCAGCCGCCGGGTCCGTCGGACTTGAGGAGTGCCGGCACGGTGAGCACGGAGAGCGGCGCGACTCCGGCGACGGCCGGCATGCGGCACGCGACGCCGATCGCTTCGCCGATGAGCGCGGTGAGGCCGAGGGCCCCGGCGAGGAGCGCGACGATGCCGACGTTCGGGGAAGCCGGGACGGCCTCGAATGAGATGGTGTTCCACGCCTCGTCGAGGGCTTCGCGGACCCCTTCGATCGTCTGGGCCGTCGGGATGAATCCGAGCAAGGACGTGTCGCGCAGGAACATGCTGCACATGGCGAACGCCCAGATCACGAGCCCCACGAGCGAGGGCACGACGTGCGGTGCGCGCAGAAGGCGGGCGACCGCAACCGCGATCGCGGTCGCGAAGACGACGACGACGATCGGGTACAGCCATGCCCAGCTGCGGAGAACGCCGTCGTACGAGAGGGCGGCACCCGCAACGGACGTGGCGAGCAGGAGGCCGACGGCGGCCGGCCGCCACGCGAGGGAGCGCCAGCCGGGCAGGGACGACCGGCGCTCTGGCTGTTCCGGCGGCCCAGAGGGCAGGCCCCGTGCGGGCGGGGCGGGAGCGCTCGTCACCATGGGGCCACCTCCGCCGTGAGGGCGAGCCATGCGGCGTCGATCCTCGTTGACGGGGTCGCCTCGACAGCGAACCACCCAGCTGCACGGAGCGCTTCGACGGCGCCGTGGCAAGCGCCCGGGCGGTCGGCGACGACGAGTGCGAGAGCCCGCTCGGAGGCGGCGCCCGAAGGGGCGAGGACGCGTGCGTCGTCGGCCGTCGTGCGGCCGAGGACCGCGACGATGGGCCCGCGCTGCCCGTGGGCCTCGAGTCGGTCGAGCAGCAGGTCGCCGAAGCCGTCCCCGGCGCGCGCCGGGGTGCCGTTCTCGCGCCCACGGGGCAGGATCGCGGCGAGTCCCTCGGCAACCGAGGCGAGGCCTGTGCGGCCCGAGTAGTCGGGGGCGTCCGGTTCGGACGACGACGGCGAGTGCGAGAGCGCGAGGCTGCCGTCGGTGTCGAGCAGGCGGAGGGAGTAGTCGAGGTCGGCGAGGTGGGCGGCGACGGACATGGCGGCCGTGATGGCCCACTCGAACTCGGGCGAACCCGGTGCCCACTCGCCCGGGGGGACGGCCCGCCCCGACGAGACGGGGAAGGCCTCGCGCCGAAGGTCGAGGATGATGGTGGCCTCCGGGGAGGTGGCCGACTCCTCCTGGCGCACCATGAGCTCGCCATGCCGCGCCGTCGCCGCCCAGTGGACGCGCCGCATGGGATCGCCGTGGCGGTACTCGCGCGTCATGACGTCGTCCTCCGAGGGATTCGCCTGCATCCGCGTCGCAATGACGCCCTCGATTCCGCGGAGCCCCGAGAGAACGGAGGCTGCGAGCGGCACTGGCGCCGGGGTGACCGTGAGGATCGTGCCGTCGTCGATGCGCGTGCGCTGCTCCGTCACGCCGAAGACGTCCGTGGAGCGAGCCTCGACCGGGCCGAGCAGGTAGAGGCCGCGGCGGGGGCAAGAGAGCTGATAGCGGTAGCGGCTTGCGCCGTCGTACCCCACCGTGCGCCCCGGGTAGGCGAAGTCGGGACCGGTCCCGAGCGTGGACGGGAGCTGCTCTGCCATGGACAGGCGGCCCACGAGGACCCCCGCGTGACGAATTGCCAAGTGGACCTCGGCCCGCTGGCCGGCCTCGACGATCGGCGGCTCGGTCGAACGCTCGACCGTCAGGCCGGGTCGGAACAGCCGCGTCGAGAGCCAGGCCGCGGCCGGGATGAGCAGGAGGAAGGCCGAGAGGTGGAGGAGGTCTCGCCGCCCCATGGCCTGCGCGGCGAGAAGGACGGCCGTTCCGGCGATGAGGAATCCCCAGCCCACGCTCGTGAGGCGCCCCTGCCACGGTGCTCGCGGGGCAGCCATGGTTGGTTAGGCCTGCCGACGAAGACGAGCGGCGCCGTCGGACGGGAGCGGCACTGTGGCGAGGATGTGATCCACGACGCCGGCGACCGTGAGTCCCGCTGCCGCAGCGCGGCGGTCGAGGATGAGCCGGTGGACCAGCACGGCAGGCGCCATGGCGGCGACGTCGTCAGGGAGCACGAAGTCGCGGCCGTCGAGGGCCGCACGGGCCTTCGACGCCCGCAGGAGCTGCAGGACGGCGCGGGGGCTCGCCCCAAGCCGGACTCGCTCGCTCGTTCGGGTGGCTCGACCGAGTGCGACCGTGAATTCCTTGACGGGGTCGGAGACGTACACCGCCTTGACCGCTTCGATCATGGCCGCGACGTCGGAGGCCTCGGCGACGGGCTCAACTGACAGCAGCGGGGACTCCGACTGGTGGCTCTCAAGCATCTCGATCTCGGCGGCTTCGTCCGGGTAGCCCATCGAGATCCGCGCCATGAAGCGGTCGCGCTGAGCCTCTGGCAGCGGGTACGTTCCTTCCATCTCGATCGGATTCTGGGTGGCGATGACCATGAACGGTTCGCTCAACCCGTACGACGTGCCGTCGACCGTCACTTGGTGCTCCTCCATGCATTCGAGGAGGGCGGACTGGGTCTTCGCAGATGCTCGGTTGATCTCGTCGCCGATCACGATATTGGCGAAGACAGCGCCGGGGCGGAACTCGAATTGGCGGGTGGCCTGGTTGTAGATCGATACCCCGGTGACGTCGCTCGGCAGGAGGTCCGGGGTGAACTGGATGCGGCTCACAGAGCAGTCGATGGTCCGTGCGATGGTCTTGGCGAGCATCGTCTTGCCGACGCCGGGTACATCCTCGACGAGCAGGTGGCCCTGGGCGAGCAGCACCGTGAGTGCGAGGCGCGAGGCCTCCGCTTTGCCGTCGATCACCCGGTCCACGGCAGCAAGGATGTTTTCGCACAGCTCACGGAAGCGGGCGGGCGGCATGGGCGCTGCGGGAGGGGCAGCTCTCAGCGGCGTGAGGGCCGTCGCCGCGGCGTGGTGCACGTCCATGCATTCCCCCTGAGCCGGTGGGAGTGTGACCACGGACGAGACGTCCGTCACACCTCTGTTCAGTCCACGTTACCCGCAACCTGAGCCTTCGACCCCGCCCGATTCTGTGACGCCGCTGTGATGCATTCACGAAGACGAGGGAAGCGAGAGCACGCGTCTCGGGGGCGCGGATTGTCGGGCGGCCTTATTTTGTCGGAGGCTGCTGGGAGGCTTGCTGCATGGGGGACGGCAAGGGGGAAGACATGCATGAAAAGCCGGGGGATCAGCAGCCACATGAGGGTCCGGAGGCGGCCGACGGCGCCGGTTCGGGGGACGGCGCTGGCTCTGCGGACGGCGCTGCCTTGGGGGACGGCGC
>NZ_DAIUJO010000025.1:39166-41005 GCF_036848755.1 Sinomonas sp.
CCGGTTCGGGGGACGGCGCTGGCTCTGCGGACGGCGCTGCCTTGGGGGACGGCGCGGGGCCTGCCCTCACCCAAGCCGGCCTCGAGCATCAGGCCCGGGCCCTTTTCGTGGATTCGTTGGTCACGACTGTCCAGGGACTGGAATTCGTTGAGTCGCGGATGCATGCCTTGAGGTTGAAGGCAGTCGCGGCCCTGCACAGCGAGATGCGGCGCATTGCGCCCGATCCGTTCGGAGCGAGCGAGGCGTCCTCGATGACGGCGGCGGAGATAGCGGCGGCCCTGAACGTCTCGCAGCGGACGGCCCGAGCCTTGGTAGAGGAAGCGTTGCTGCTCACAGATCCAGGTCTGAGGCCGGTGCTGGACGCGATGGAGGAGGGACGGCTTGACCGCCGTCGGGCACGCGCGGTGACAGAGCACGCGTGCGTGCTGCGTTCCGGCAAGGACGCGGAGTTCTGCGCTGCCGCAGTCGAACTCGCGTGCCCCGAAGACAGTGATCATGCTCCTAGCCTGGGTGCCCTTTCGCGGCGTCTTCGGCGGCTGGCGGAGGAGTACCACGAAGATCCGCTGGCCGCGCGAAAGGAGCGAGCTGCCTCCTTCCGAAAGGTAGAGGTCGAACCCGCAAAGGACGGCATGTGCTGGATCACTGCCCACCTCCCCGTCGAGGTAGGTGCGGCGATCGACACGCGTCTTGAGGCTCTTGCCAGGTCTCTGCAAGGGAAGGACGAGGCGCGCGGCATCGGCCAGCTCCGCGCGGACGTCTTCCGCGACCTCCTCCTCGATGGTTCAGCCCATACCGGGCCCGCTCATACTGCCGGCTCGATGACCAGTGCTGCGGGGGCGGCCAGTGGTGCCGGGGCGGATCGCGCCGTCGGGGCGGCCAGTGTTGCCGGGGCGGATCGCGCCGCCGGGGCGGATAGCACTGGGGGGCCCTATTCGGCAGGTGTGGGCGCCGCGGGAGGCGTGAGGATGGAGGTCGTTGTCACCGTCCCGGCCCGCACCCTGTCTGGAGAAACGGACACTCCGGGCGAGATCCTGGGGTACGGGCCGATTGATGCGCAGGCGGCGCGGCTGCTGGCCGCAGACGCTGCGACGTGGACGACGATGTGGGTCGCCCCCGATTCTGGGGCGCCTCTTGCTCTGGGCAGGCGGCGATATACGCCATCGCTCGCCATCCGGCGCTTCCTTGGAGCGCGGGACCGAGTGTGTCGATTCCCCGGATGCGACAAGCCAGCTTCTGCTACTGAGGCGGACCACACGGACGAATGGCAGAACGGTGGCAGAACTGACGTCAGGAACCTCGCCCTGTTGTGCCGGGAGCATCACCGACTCAAGACCTTGTGCGCGTGGAAACTGCGGCAGGTAGAGCCCGCCGGGGAGGAACGACCGGAGCAGAACGAGTCCGATGTGCCGACAGCCGTTGGCGCCTCTCGCGGCGGAATCCTCGAATGGACCTCCCCGACCGGCCGTCGCTACGTGACCTGCCCCGAGTCGGACGACCCGCCGCCCTTCTAGCCTCGGCACGATGGGCGTGCGGTCGGACTCCCGGGTGCGGTTCTCGGTCCGCCGGGGTCTCGGGCTGCCGGGATGGCGGGTGGGGCTGCCGGGCTGACGGGTGTAATTCTCGGACCGCCGAGTGAGGTTCTCGGGCTGGCGGGCCGCCGGGTGGGGCGGCCGGGCTTGCCGGCGGTGGGCCCGGCTTGCCCCCCCCAGAGGTGGGCTCATGTGTGCATCTCTTCCGCCTGCTGCCTACCGTTGGAACGAGACCGAAGCCGGGCAGGGAGCCGAGCAGAGAGCCGGGCAGGGAGCCGGGCAGGGAGCCGGGCAGGACGCCCCAGGGAGC
>NZ_DAIUJO010000026.1:0-40506 GCF_036848755.1 Sinomonas sp.
ACCTCCGCAGGGTCCGCACCCTGCCGAGCTGACGGCGCAACGGCTGGAGGGGCAGTTCAGGAACGCCGTGTGATGGACTACAACCACTGGCGTAATCCCAACGGCAAGGAGTGAGCGTGTCACGGTCCCTCGTCTACATTGCGTGCGCGACGGGTGGCGCCGTCGACGCGTTCGCCCTCGATGCCGAAAGCGGTGCCCTCGAACGGCTGGGCCGGACCGAGGGCCTCTCCCACGCCTCGTCGATGGCGCTGGATACCGAGCGGGGCATGCTCTACGCGGCCTGCAACATCGACCGGCCTTCCCCCGAAGTGCCGCCGCGCGTCGTCGCCCTCTCCCTGGATCCCACGTCCGGGGGCGCCGCGCAGGTGGCCTCGCGGGATCTCCCCGTCACGACGTGCTACGTCTCCCTGGCCCCGGGTCGCGATGAGCTGTTCGGGGCTTCCTACCACGAGGGGCAGCTCATCCGGTTCCCCGTCCCGGGCAACGGCGACGGTTCCGTCCGCACCTACGCCTCGGGGGCCAACACCCATTGCGCGGTCGTGAGCCCCGACGGTCGCTTCGTGTACGCAGCGTCGCTCGGCGACGATCGCCTCAGCTGGTTCCGGCTCGATGGCACGAACCGGGGCGGCGCGGACGACGACGCCATCGCCGCGAGCGGGCACGTCGCCGTCGAGCACGGCTCCGGTCCGCGGCATCTGCGCTTCAACGCCTCGGGTGACCGCGTGTACGTCCTGCACGAACTTTCGGGCGACGTCTCCGTCTTCGAGCGCGACACCGAGACGGGCCACCTCGGCCTCCTGCAGATCGTCTCGGCGGTCGAAGGCCTCGACCTCTCGCGGGGGGCTGTGCGCTCCCCGAGCACGCAGGACCCCGGGCAGAGTGTGATCTGGTGCGCGGACCTGCGGCTCACGCCGGACGGCGGCTTCCTGTTCGCGAGCGAACGATCCACGAGCACCATCGCCGCGTTCCGGGTCGACGGCGGCGGCCTCGTCGAGTTCCTCGGCCACACTCCCACCGAGGCCCAGCCCCGCGGGACCGCCATCGATCCCTCGGGCCGTTTCCTGCTCGTGTGCGGGGAGCGATCCGAACACGTGAGCGTGTACCGGATCGGCGGAGACGGCTCGCTCACCAGCGTGGCACGGGCACGCACCTCGGGCGGCCCACTGTGGATCGAGTGCTGGATGCCCGCCTAGCTTCAGTCCTACCGTTGGCCCATGGGGAATGAGGTGGGGGCCGGGCCTTCTCGTGCAATGTCAGGGCTGAGCGCCGAGGACGTAGCGCAGCGCGTGGCCGAGGGCTTGACGAACGACGTGCCGCCGAGAGCTGGCCGGAGCATCTGGCAGATTGTCCGTGCGAACGTCCTCACCCGCATCAACGCGATCCTCGCAGTGCTTGCGGTCGTCGTCGTCTCGACCGGGGAGCTCCTCGACGCGCTCTTCGCGGGCCTCATCGTCGCGAACAGCCTGGTCGGGATAGTGCAGGAGCTGCGGGCAAGACGCACCCTCGCGCGGCTCGCGATCGTGGGACAGGCCAAGCCGCGCGTACGCCGCTGCGGTCACACCCGTGAGCTCGGGCCGCTCGAGATTGTCCTCGATGACGTGATCGAACTCGGCCCGGGGGACCAGATCGTCGTCGACGGCGTGATCCTGGCCGCCGACGGGCTCGAGGTCGACGAATCGCTGCTCACCGGCGAGTCGGATCCCGTCGTCAAGACCGAGGGAACGACGGTGCTCTCGGGCAGCTTCGTCGCGGCCGGCACGGCTCTCTGCCGCGCTTCGAAGGTCGGCAGGGAGGCCTATGCCGCCCAGCTCGAGGACGAGGCCAGTCGCTTCACGCTCGTGAAATCCGAGCTTCGGAACGGCATCGACACGATCCTGAGGGTGATCACGTGGCTGCTCGTGCCCGCCGGCCTCCTGTCGGTGTACAACCAGCTCACGGGATCCCAAACGCTGCCCGACGCCCTGCGCGGCATGGTGGCGGCACTCGTACCGATGGTGCCCGAGGGCCTCGTCCTCATGACGACCGTAGCGTTCGCCGTCGGCGTCGTCCGGCTCGGAAAGCGGAACTGCCTCGTCAACGAGCTTCCCGCCATCGAAGGGCTCGCGCGCGTCGACCTCGTGTGCGCCGACAAGACCGGGACGCTCACCGAGAACGCGATGGAGGTCGCAGAGGTGCGCTCGTTCCCGCACCTGCACAGCGCCCCGGACGACGCCGCCCGCCGCGCTCTCGGTGCCCTCGCCGCCGCAGACCGCCACCCCAACGCGAGCATGCGGGCCATCGCCAACGCGTACCCCGAGCCGCCGGGCTGGACCATCGAGGAGACGATCCCGTTCTCCTCAGCAAGAAAGTTCTGCGGCGCGCGCTACGCGGAGCACGGGACGTGGCTGCTCGGCGCACCGGACGTCCTTCTCCCCCTCGATGCGCCAGAGCGCGAGGAGGCCGAGCTCCTCGCCTCGCGAGGCCTCCGGGTGCTCCTCCTCGCTCAGGCAGAGCCGGGCATCACACCGGTCGCGCTCGTCGTCCTCAAGCAGGCCATCCGCGCAGATGCCGCCGCAACCCTCGCCTACTTCGACGCCCAGCACGTGGGAGTCAAGATCATCTCCGGCGACAACGCCGCGTCCGTCGGCGCGGTCGCCCGCCGGCTCGGCCTCCCGGGCGCCTGCTCCCCTCTCGACGCCCGGAGCCTCCCGGACGATCCCGCCCGGCTCGCCGACGTCGCCGCCTCGGCATCGGTATTCGGCCGGGTGAGCCCCGCGCAGAAGCGAGGGCTCGTGCACGCGCTCCAAGCGCGGGGACACACCGTCGCGATGACGGGCGACGGCGTCAACGACGTCCTCGCGCTCAAAGACGCAGACATCGGGGTCGCCATGGGCGAGGGAAGCCCGGCGACGCGGGCCGTCGCGCAGATCGTCCTGCTCGACAACAGCTTCTCTACACTCCCCCATGTCGTCGACGAGGGGCGCCGGGTCATCGGGAACATCGAGCGGGTCGCGAACCTCTTCCTCACGAAGACCGTCTATTCGGTGCTGCTCGCGCTCATGGTCGGCGTACCCGGCCTCATCGGCCTCGAGGCCCTCCCCTTCCCCTTCCTCCCCCGGCACGTGACCATCACGGGGTGGTTCACGATCGGTCTCCCCGCCTTCGTGCTCTCACTGGCCCCGAACCGTGATCGGGCGCGTCCCGGCTTCGTTGGCCGCGTTCTGCGCAGGTCGGTCCCGGCCGGAGTCGTGATCGCCCTGGCATCCTTCGCGTGCTATCTCCTGGTCCGCTCTGCGGCCGACGACGGCGGCCCGAGCCACGTGCAGGCCAGCACCTCGGCGCTCATCACACTGATCGCGGTCGCGCTGTGGGTGCTCGCGATCGTCGCGCGCCCGTACGCGTGGTGGAAGGTGGGGCTCGTCGGCGTCATGACGGCCGCCTCGGTCGCGATGTTCGCCATTCCGCTCACGCGCGAGCTGTTCGAGCTCGACCCGAGCAACGCCGGCTACACCACGACGGCACTGGGGTGCGCGGGAGTCGGGATCGCGCTCGTCGAGCTCGCGTGGTGGGTCGATGGCCGGCTGGGGCACACGGGTCGGACGGCCGAAGCTGCCCCGGCGTGAGGCTAGGCCGTGCGCCAGCGGAGGCCTGCCGTGCCGTAGAGCTCTGGCGGGTGCGGGTACTCGAGCTGCTCTCCGCCGACGCGCAGGGGCGGCGGGGTGAAGTCGAGCAGGCCGTACGCGCTCCGGGCCCGCCGGTGGGGAACCTCGAGGGCGGCGCCGGCCGGGGCGTCGTCGTCCTCGGTTGACTCGCTGCGGGAACCCAAGAGCTGGGCGGCCGTCGTCGCGAGGGAGAGGTGGGCCGATCCCGTCACGCCCCGCGCCCCGGCCGCGAGGAGTGCCACCGCCGCGGCCGCCATCCCCATCCCTGTCGCGTGGTCGAGGGCCTGGACCGGCAGAGCGCCGGGGCGCCGCTCGCCGTGATGCCCCGAGCTGTCGTGTGAGGCGCCGTAGATCTGCGCGATCCCGTTCGTCGCCTGGACGATGCTGTCGAAGCCTCGCACATCCGCCCACGGGCCGTCGAGGCCCCACGCGTTGAGCGAGACGACCGCGAGGTGGGGAGCATCCGAGCGCAGCGACACCGGGTCGAGCCCGAAGCGCTCGAGCCCGCTCGACCGGTAGCCGAGGAACACGATGTCCGCTTCGTGGGCGAGCGTGCGGACCTGGGCGAGCTGCTCGGGGATGCGCAGGTCGGCGAGCGCGCTGCGCTTGCCGAAGTCCGTGTCAATGTGCTGGTCGAGCAGCTCAGGCAGCTGCGGCGGATCGATGCGCAGGACGTCGGCGCCGAGTGCGGCCAAGAGTCTCGTCGCGCTGGGGCCTGCGATGACGCGCGTGAAGTCGAGGATGCGCACCCCGGCCAGGGGCTGGCGCGCCGAAGCGAGCGGGAAGGCTTCGGACGCCGGGCGAGGCGCGCCGTCGTCGAGCGTGAAATCGATCCACGGGCGGTTCGCCACAGCCCTGCCCATCGCCGAGGCCGCCCAGTCCTCGGGATTCCGCACCGCCCCGGCGACCCCCCGGGCCGCCTGCACGTCCCGCTCGACCTCGAGGGCGGTCCGTTCACGGAGCGCGGCGTCGAGCCCCTCGGCGGTGGGAAGGCCGAGGGCCGCGAGCAGCCGCTCGGCGTGGTGCGGGTAATTGGCATGGAGCCGTACCCAGCCGTCTCCCGTGGGGTGGAAGCCCGAGAGCGGGGCCCAGACGTCCGGCGGCGCGCCGTCGACGCGCAGGTGTGAGATCGAGCTGAACGAACCGGAGACCAGGGCGGACGACGTCGACGGGGTCCCCAGCGCCAGACCCCGAACACGCGCGAGTTCCTCAAGCGCGGCGATGACGGCGCCCACCGAGCCGAGCGCGAGCCCCTCGACGTCGAGCGGGCCCCGCCACCAGCGCCGCGGGCCCGTCCACCACGCGTCCTGATCGGGCCGCGGGCCCTCCCGCCCGGGCGCGTCGCCGAGGGCGGGCATGAGGAACCGCCGAAGGGTGAGCAGGTCATTCTGGGCCATGGGAAAAGAGTGGCACGCGGGGGTGTCAGGAGTCTTGTGGGGGGTAGCTCACCAGTGGCAGGCAAGCGCCGTTTCGGCGGCGCACGCAACGAAGCATCGGAGGCGTCAGCATGCAGTTCAAGCACCGCTCCCTGGCCCTGGCCGCCGCGTCGTCGGCCATGCTCATCGCCCTGTCCGGCTGCGGAGCCGGCAGCGCGGGCTCCCCGCAGTCCACGCCGCCCATCGCCTCGGCGAGCGGCTACGCGGCGGGCAACCTGGAACCGCAGGCCTCATCGCGGACCACGACGAGCCTCAGGACGGCGACGGTCGACGGCCAGAAGATCATCGTCGACAGCAACGGCGACCCTGTGTACATGTACACGCTGGACAATGCGGGCGAGTCGAAGAGCGTGTGCCTCGGCAGTTGCGCGCTCCTGTGGCCCGCCGTGGAGAGCGGCGACCAAACCCCCCAGGTCCAGGGAATCACCGCCAAGGTGGGCAGCATGCCCGCGGCCGACGGCGGCAAGCAGATCACGCTCAACGGCATGCCGATCTACTACTACGCGAAGGACAACGGCTCGGGATCCGCCACCGGGCAGGGCGTCGCGGGCGTCTGGTACGTGGTCGCACCTGACGGTTCGATGATCTACGGGGGCCAGAGCAGCACGACGAGTTCGCCGAGCCCGACTTCCTCGCTCTCGCGCTGAGCGCCTGGCCGTCTGGGACGCTGTCTGGGACGCCGTCTGGGACTGAGCGGTCAGCCCGGACAGCCGGGGGGCCGGGCACCCAGCCCGGCCCTCCGCCGTCGTCCGCCCCCATGGAGACCCGGGGCGTGCGACGGGTTCACATGTTGTATTCGACCGTCCCGCCCTGATGGAGGCACAGGATGTTCCCATCCGGGTCCACGAACCACGAGGCACGCTCGTCGCCCGCCGCGAAGATATGGTGTTCGTCGGTCTTGAGGTCGGGGAGGTCGTAGTCCTCGAAGTGCACGCCGTGCCCTTCGAGATCCGTCATCGCCGTTTCGATGTCATCGACTTCGAACGTGAGGGCGGTGTGGCCCGTGTGGATCGCTTCGGGATCCACCATGAGGCCAAGCGAGGCGGATCCGTCCAGACCGAAGATCAGCATCCCGGTCGGGTCCTTTCCGCGAACTGGGAGCCCCAGCGCTCCCCCGTAGAAGTCCTTGGCGCGAGCCTCGTCGGCTACCGTCAGGATTGTTGTTGCGGGTCGTGTTGCCAGATTCATGGCACACCTCCACGAGGGTGAACTGACGCCACCCATTCTAGGCTGGCCACTCCTTCGCCACGAGGGTGAGCACGTCGTAGGTCGCGACCACCTCGTCGTTCTGGTTCTCGATCACGGCGTCCCATGCGACCTCGCCGTATTCGTCGGTGACGCGCGGCGTGATCTGCTTGGCCGTGAGCGTGACGCGGATCGAATCGCCAGCGGGAACGGGGGTCAGGAAGCGCAGGTTCTCGAGGCCGTAGTTGGCCAGAACCGGCCCGGGTTCGGGGGAGACGAAGAGCCCTGCGGCCCAGCTCACGAGGAGGTACCCGTGCGCCACGATCCCCGGGAAGAAGGGGTTCGCGGCTGCTGCCTTTTCGTTGGTGTGAGCGTAGAATCTGTCGCCGGTCTCCTCGGCGAAGTGCGCGATGTCCTCGAGCGTCACCTGACGCAACCCGGAGCGGACGGCGTCGCCGATCCGCAGCTCGGCGAGCGACTTGCGGAAGGGGTGCGTCGCCGGATCCGTCGGGTCCGAGAGGCGGCGGTCGGCGCCCTTGTGCCACACGCCCGTCACGGCCGTGAGCATGTTGGGCGAGCCTTGGATCGCCGTGCGCTGCATGTGGTGCTTCACCGAGCGGATCCCGCCGAGTTCCTCGCCTCCGCCCGCCCGGCCGGGACCGCCGTGGACGAGGTGCGGGACGGGCGAGCCGTGACCCGTCGAGGTCCGGGCGTCCTCGCGGTTGAGCACGAGCACTCGGCCGTGATGCGACGCGATGCCGAGCGTGAGCGCGCGGGCGGTTTCCGGATCGTTCGTGCAGACCGTTGCGACGAGCGAGCCGGACCCCAGGGCCGCGAGCTCGATGGCCTCCTCGATGGAGGTGTAGCCGACCACCGAGGAGACCGGCCCGAACGCCTCGGTGCCGTGCAGCGCCGCCGCGCGGACGTCGTTCCAGGTGAGCACCACGGGGGCCATGAAGGCGCCGTCCGGCACGGTCCTCTTGGCGCCGTCGAGCGTGATGACCTCGGGGGCGTCGAGCGAACCCCACGCGATCTGCGCGCCCGCGGCCACGAGCGACTGGACAGCGTCCCGCACGTCCTCAAGCTGGCCGACCGAGGCGAGCGCACCCATCGTCACACCCTCGGCGCGGGGATCCCCGAGGACCACCTTCTGGGTGACGCGCTCGCCGATCGCGGCGACGATCGGTTCAACGAACTCCTTCGGCACGATCGTGCGGCGGATCGCCGTGCACTTCTGGCCCGCCTTGACCGTCATCTCCGTGACGACCGAACGCACGAACGCCTCGAACTCCGGGGTGCCCGGCTCGGCGTCCGGTCCGAGGATGGCCGCGTTGAGCGAGTCCGTCTCGGACGTGAAGCGGACGCCCCCGTGGACCACGTTCGGATGGGACTTGAGCAGGTTGGCCGTCGACGCCGAGCCCGTGAACGAGACCATGTCCCGGTAGTCGAGCTCGTCGAGGAGAGTCCTCGCCGAGCCGGAGATGAGCTGGAGCGAGCCTGCGGGGAGGATGCCGGATTCGATCATGAGGCGAACGACCGCCTCGGTCACGTAGCCGGTGGGCGTCGCGGGCTTCACGATCGTGGGGACGCCGGCGACGAACGCGGGCGCGAACTTCTCGAGCATGCCCCACACGGGGAAGTTGAAGGCGTTGATCTGGACCGCCACGCCCGGGATGCGCGAATAGATGTGCTCGCCCACAAACGAACCGTCGCGGGAGAGGGTCTCGAGGGGCCCGTCGATGATGACCTGGCTGTTCGGGAGCTCGCGCCGGCCCTTGGAACCGAACGTGAAGAGGACTCCGATGCCGCCGTCGACGTCGACCATCGAATCGAGCTTCGTCGCGCCGGTCTTGTAGGAGAGGTCGTAGATCTCGTCGCGGTGGCCGTTCAGGAACTGGGCGAGCTCCTTGAGCTTGAGCGCCCGCTCGTGGATGGTGAGCGCGCCGAGGGCCGCCTGGCCGACGCTGCGCCCGTGGCGGACGACGGCGGCAAGGTCGAGCCCTTCGGTGCTCACCGCGGCGAGCAGTTCGCCCGTGCTCGCATCGCGGACTTCGGCGGCCTTGCCTGCCGCGCCGGTCTCAGGTGTCCACCAGGCGTCGAGGACGTAACTCGGGACGATCGTGGTCTGGACGGATTCTGCCGCGGCAGTGGTCATCGTCGACGTTCCTTCCGATGGGGTCTCCGGGGCCGGCCGGCCCCTGCGTGCAGGAGCACCAATTACTGACCGGCCGTTCGGTAATGGCTCTAGGATACACAACCAGTACGGAGTCCGCGAGATGGATCCGACGCCGTACCCCGCCGTTCGACAAATGCCTGCCGGGTTCGGCAATCGGACTAGGAGGCGAGCTTCTGGCGCACCCGTGCGAGCTCCTCGCGCGTGAGCCCGTGCTCCAAGAGGTACTCCTCGGCGTCGATCCCTGCCCCGAACTCGGCAAGCGCCGCCTGCCGCTCAGCGAGGATCGGCTCGAGCTCCTCGGCCTCCTGGTAGCGCTCGTACGGGTGCTTGAAAGGGCTGATCCGGTGCCATTCGTTGATGCTCCGGACACTCGCCTCGTACTGCGCGGCGGCCGCCTCCTGGGCGACGGCAGGGTCCGCGAGCTGGAGCAGAAGGGTCACGATGATCCCCGTGCGGTCACGGCCCGCGGAGCAATGGACGACGACGCCGCCCGGCGCCTCCGCGATGGCCCGGAACACGGCGGCGATCCGCTCGGGAAAGAGCCGGACGACCCCCGCGTAGCCGTTCGGGTGGTTGAGGTAAGGCGGGACCTGACGGGCGAACAGGTCCGCGAGCTCGGGGTGCTCCGGGTCCTCGGTGGGAGCGTTCACGACCTCGATGCCCGCCATGGCTTCTGGCGGCACCTCGGGGTCGCTCGCTCTCCGCCGCCGCTCGCCCGGGTTCCGCAAGTCGATCACGGTCCGGACGCCGTCGTCGTACATCTGCCGCCAGCCCCGCTCGGTGAGCCACTCGCTGCGGCCCATCCGATAGACCGAGCCCAGCACCCGCCGGGCATTCACGGCCCCCTCCCACTGGACGGCGCCGCCTTCGTGGGGGACGTCCCTTCTCTGGCCAGCCCGCTCAGTCATGTGCAGACCCTACCGTTGCGATGCGGCGGATGAGGTCAGGTCCAGTCGTAGAAGCCCTTTCCGGTCTTGCGGCCGAGTTCGCCGTTGGCGACCTTCTCGCGCAGGATCCGGGGCGGGGCGAAGCGCTCGCCGAGGGTCTGGTGGAGGTATTCGGCGATGCCCAGGCGCACGTCCAGGCCGACGATGTCGGTGGTCTTCAGCGGCCCGGTCGGGTGCCTGTAGCCCAGGACCATGGCGTTGTCGATGTCCTCCGCGCTCGCGACGCCCTCTTCGAGCATGCGCATGGCCTCCAGCGCGATCGCGACCCCAAGGCGGGAGGACGCGAACCCGGGGGCGTCCTTGACGACGACGGCGGTCTTGCCGAGCGCCTCGACCCAGCCGCGGGCCGCGGCGAGGGTCTCCTCGGAGGTGTCCTGGGCGACGACGACCTCGATGAGGGCCGAGGCCGGGACCGGGTTGAAGAAGTGCAGGCCGAGGAACCGCGCCGGCCGCTCGAGCGAGGCCGCGAGGCCGGTCACGGAGAGGGAGGAGGTGTTCGTGGCCAGGTACGCGTGCGGTGAGATCTCGCGTTCGACGGCGGCCAGGGCTGTGGCCTTGAGGCCCGGGTCCTCGGGGACGGCCTCGACGACGAGGTCGCAGAGGGCGAAGTCGGCGTAGTCCACCGAGGTCGCGAAGTCCGCCAGGAGGGCCTCGGCGCCCGCACTCACGGCGCCGCGCTCCACCGAGGCCGCGACAGAGGAGGCGACCCGCTCCCGCGCGCCCCGGGCGGCGTCCTCGTCGCGTTCGACGACGAGGACCCTGGCGCCCTTGACGAGGAATGCGTGCGCGATCCCGGCCCCCATCCTCCCCCCGCCGAGGACCCCGACCGTGGCCGGGAGGCCCGCTGCCAGCGGCACGGCCGGGGCGGTTTTCTCGCCGAGGGCTTCGTTGAGCGCGTCTCCGATGTTCATGGCTGCTTCTTCCCGTTCTTGTTCTTCTTCTCGAGGAATGCCTGCATGCGCTCGAACTTGGCCTGGGACTCGAACAGGATCCCCTGGGCCAGGGTGTCGATCACGGGGTGGGCCCCGCGCGGGGCGTGGAAGACGGCCTTGGAGATCCGCACCGCGAGCGGGTCCTGCGCCGCGATCCGGTCTGCGAGGGCGTCGGCGGCCGCCAGCAGCTCCCCCGGCTCGACGAGCTCGGTGACGAGGCCGGCCTCGAGGCACTCCTGCGCGGTCAGGACCCGTCCGGCGAGGAGGACCTCCTTCGCGATCGCCTCCCCCACGAGCTCGCGCAGGCGCCAGGTCGCCCCGGCCGCGGCCATGATCCCCAGTCCCGTCTCGGGGTTCCCCATCCGCAGGGCCGGGGTCCCGATCCGGAAGTCCGCCGCGTAGGCCAGCTCTGCGCCCCCGCCGAGCGCGTAGCCGTCGAGGGCGGCGATGACCGGCATGGGGAGCTTGGCGATCCGGTCGAAGACGGTCGAGTTGATCCCCGCCAGGGCGTCGTCACGACTGCGCTCGCGCAGCTGGGCGATGTCCGCCCCCGAGGCGAAGACCCCCTTCGCGCCCGTCGCCGGGTCCGCTGGGGTGCCCGAGAGGATCATGACCTTCGGATCCGCCTCCAGGTGAGCGCACACCGCGTGCAGCTCGTCGACCATCGCCTGATCGATCGCGTTGCGCACCTCGGGGCGGTGCAGCCGCACGTGAAGGCGGTCCTCGCGCTCCTCGAGGCGCAGGGCCGCGAACCCGGCGGCGTCCAGGCCCATCACACCCCCTCCACGACCAGAGCGGTGCCCTGCCCGACCCCAACACACATCGTGGCCAGCCCCAGTTTCCGGCCGGCCCCGGAGAGCTCGCGCTCCATCCGGCCCAGCAGGGTCACCACCAGCCGGGACCCGGAGGAGCCCAGCGGGTGGCCCAGGGCGATCGCGCCGCCATCGGCGTTGACGATCTCCTCCTCGAGCTTCAGCTCCCGCATCACCGCCAGAGACTGCGACGCGAAGGCCTCGTTCAGCTCCACCGCGCCCAGATCCCCCACCGACAGGCCGGTCCGCTCGAGGACCTTCCGGGTCGCCGGCACCGGACCCATGCCCATGATCTCCGGCGCCACCCCGGCCGAGGCCCCCTCCAGGATCCGCGCGCGCGGCGCCAGCCCGTACCGCTCCACCGCCGCCTCGGAGGCCACCACGATCGCCGACGCCCCGTCGTTCAGGCTCGACGCGTTCCCCGCCGTGACCACCGACCCGCCCGCCACGACCGGGCGCAGCGTCGCGAGGACCTCCATCGTCGTCCCCGGCCGCGGGCCCTCGTCCGTGTCCACCACCGTCTGCGCGCCCTTGCGCCCGGTGACCGCCACCGGCACGATCTCGTCCTCGAACCGGCCCGCCGCGATCGCCGCCAGGGCCCGCTCGTGCGAACGCACCGCGAACGCGTCGCAGTCCTCGCGCGAGGTCCCGAACGCCCGCGCGACCTCCTCCGCCGTCTCCGGCATCGAGAACGTCGCCTTCCCGCCCCGGGACAGCTCACCGGAGAGGAACGTCGGGTTCGTGAAACGCCACCCGATCGAGGTGTCGAACACCGCCCCCGGCTTCGCGAAGGCCTTCTCCGGCTTCTCCATCACCCACGGCGCCCGCGACATCGACTCCACGCCGCCCGCGACCACCAGATCCGCCGCGCCGGCCTTGACCATGTGCGAGGCCATGATGACCGCCGACAGGCCCGAGGCGCACAGCCGGTTCACCGTGATGCCCGGAACGCTGTCGGGGTAGCCGGCCAGCAGCCACGCCATCCGCGCCACGTTCCGGTTCTCCTCCCCCGCCCCGTTCGCGTTGCCCAGGATCACCTCATCCACCGCACCCGGGTCGATCCCGGCACGCTCCACGGCCGCCTTCACCGTCAGCGCCGCCAGATCATCCGGGCGCACCGACGAAAGCGAACCGCCATACCGGCCCACCGGAGTCCGCGCGCCGCCGATCAGAAAGGCCTCAGCCATAAGCACATCCTTGAACTAAATTACCGACCGTTCGTTCTATAAAGATTACCCGGGACGCCCACCTGGTCAACCCGTGACGCCGGAACGCTCTCGGCCGCCCGCTCGTTCCACCGGCAAATGCGCACTGTACATTCGATGCCTCCTGCACGACGTCGGCCGGGAGACCCGGCCCCGGCCCGGCGCTTCGGGCGCTTCACGGGAACCGACGCCCTCGCCGTCGTCCTCTACGCCTTCCTCCCGCTGGCCGCGGCCTTCCTGCCGCTCGAGGACGTGGCCTGGCTCCGGGCGAACCCGGTGATCGGCTCCTACCTCCTCAACCTCGGGGTGTACGGAGTCGTATTCATCGTCGCCGTCATCGCCGCTCACGCCTACGTCTCGCGCGATGTGCGGATCCTCGCCTCCCGCCCTTGGTTCACCATCGGCATCCTGCCGCTCATGCTCGTCGCCATGCTCGTGGTGACGGCGATCGTGGTGACTCTTGCGGGCGGCGCGCAGATCTCGCAGAACCAGGAGAGCGTCCAGACTGTCGTGGAAGGCGTGCCCTGGTGGTTCACGGTGCCGCTGCTGGTGATCCTCGGCCCGTTCGTCGAGGAGTTCATCTTCCGGCACCTCATGATCGGCAAGCTGAGCCTCTACCTGAACCGGTGGGTGTGCTACGTCCTGTCGACCGTCCTCTTCGCGTCGCTGCACGTCCTCAGCAGCGACGCCTTCACCCTCCAGACGCTCGCCCCGTACCTCGGGCTGGGGGCCGTTCTCGTGTTCGCCTACGCGTGGACCGGCAACAACCTCGCGTTCAGCATCTCCCTCCACGCCCTCAAGAACCTGCTCTCAGTGGTGCTGCTGTACACGCTGAACCTCTCCTCGCTCCAGTCGTAGCTCGCGGCCGCCCGTCCCCGCGAACCACCTGAGGAGCGCTGCGTCGTGGCTCGTGACCACGAGCGTCCCGCGGTACCGATCGAGCGCCTCTTCAAGCTCCCCCACGAGAAGCGGCGCGAGGTGATTGCTCGGCTCGTCGAGCAGGAGCAGCTCCGGTTGGAGGGAGAGCAGACGGGCGAGAGCCAGGCGGCGGTACTGGCCTGCAGAGAGCGACCCGACCGGCACGAAGAAGTCCTCGACCCGGAAGAGTCCCAGGTGCAGGAGCGCCTCGGCGTTCTCGTCGAGGTCTCCGGGGAGGCCGGCCGCGAAGGCTGCAAGCAGGCGGGCGTGCGGGTCGGCGGGCTGGGCGAGTTCCTGTGGAAGGAGTCCGACGACGGCGCCCCGGGGCGCGTCGTCGTCCGCCCCCGCCGCGAGCCGCACCTCCATGGCGCCCTCGAACCGTTGGCGTCCCGCGAGGATGCGGAGCAGCGTGGTCTTCCCTGAGCCGTTGGGGCCCGTCACGGCAAGCCGACCGCCAGAGGGTACGGCGACGTCGACGGCGCGGAGCCGACCCGGCACGGAGACGCCGCGCAGCGCGAGGGACGCACCGCGGTCCACGGAGAACGCGGCCGCGAGATGCAGGGGCCGGGGCGGCGGCATGACCGGCTCGGCCTCGAGCCGCCGCAACCGCTCGCGCGCCGAACGGACTTGGCTCTCAACGGCCGCGCTCACGCGCTGCCCGAAGTAGTTGAACCCAGATTTGTCCTTGTCCGTCATCCGCCCGTAGGCGACGCGGCCCAGGACAGAAACCGCTTTCGCGTGTTCGCGCTCCTTCGCCGCGACCCATCGTGCATAATCGAGCTCCCACGCGCGGCGCTCGCGAAGCTTCTCGGCCCGGTACCCCGCGTAGCCCTCGCCGTAGCGGCGCACGGCTCGGCGATCGGCGTCCACCTCGAGGATGGTCCGCGCGAACCGTGCGAGGAACTCGCGGTCATGCGAGACCGCAACCACGATTCCCGGGCGCCCCGCCAGCTCGGCCTCGAGCCACGCCACTGCGTCGGCGTCGAGGTGGTTCGTCGGCTCGTCCAGGAGCAGGATCGGCGCGGTGTCGGCGAGCGCGACCGCGAGCGCGGCACGCTCGGCCTCGCCGCCCGAGAGGCCCGCCAGCGTCCGATCTGAGGCCCCGCGCGCGAGGTGCCCCACGCCGAGCCGCTCGAACGCGGTCCGGGCCCGCACTCCTGCGGCCGCCCCGCCGTCGTCCTCGTCTCCGGAGGCCTCGGCCCGGGCGAGCAGTTCGCCGACGGTCGTGGCGCCATCCGGGGTCTGCGGGAGCCGCGACACCCGCCCGTGGACGGCGACGACGCCCGCGTCGGGGCGCTCTTCGCCCGCGAGGAGCCGCAGGAGCGTCGACTTGCCAGCTCCGTTCTCGCCGACGACGGCGATTCGCTCGCCGTCCGCGATGACGAGGCTGACGCCGTCGAGCAGGAGACGGTCGCCGTAGCCGTGGGACACGCCGGACACGGTGAGGTGGACGGCGCCGGAACGGGTGGGGCTGCCGGAACGGGTAGGGCTGCCGGAAGGCATCGGGCCGGAAGGAAGGGAACCGGAAGAAGGTCGCATGAGGCCTCGCTTCGTGCAGATCGCGGGCACGCGTGTGCCCAGAACTTCGTGACAGGGAAGGGAAGCGATCAGCGGACCATGGGTTCAAGGGTGGGGGGCCCACCCCGCACTGTCAAGCGCCACTCCCCTTCCCCAGACCGGACGCGGAGCCTAGCTTTGAGCCATGGCATACGGGATCCAAATGGTCGTGGACGCGCGCGACGCGCACGCACAGGCGGAATGGTGGGCCCAGACGCTCGGCTGGGCAGTCGAACCGAGCAACGAAGACTTCATCCGCCGCATGATCGCGGAGGGCTACGCGTCGGAGGACGAGACGACGATCCGGAACGGGGTCCTCGTGTGGGTGAGCGCCCAGGCGATCGCGCCGGAGGAGGAACTCGGCCGCCGCGATCGCCGTCGGATCCTCTTCCAGACCGTCCCCGAGGGAAAGACCGGCAAGAACCGGGTGCATTGGGACGTCCGGCTAGACGGCGACGACAAGGACGCAGTGCGGGCGAGCCTCGAGGCGCGCGGCGCGACGTTCCTGTGGGAGGCCGCAGAGGGGCCGCACTCGTGGTACACGATGGCAGATCCCGAGGGGAACGAGTTCTGCATCTCGTAGGGCGCCGCTCGCCGTTCGCACCCGTTGCCGCTGGCTTGCGCACCCGAAACGAACGGGCGCCCCAGAGCGCGCGACTAGACTTTCACGCGTGACTGCCTCCGCCGCGCCTGCCCTGCCTGAGCGAGTCTCCGACATCTTCGACCCCACGCGCTGGCGCGTCGTCGAGGGCTTCGACTTCGAGGACCTCACCTACCACCGCCAGGTCGAGCGCGACCCGGACGGCGCAATAATCCGGGACCTCCCCACGGTCCGCATCGCGTTCAACCGTCCCGAGGTCCGCAACGCCTTCCGCCCGGGGACGGTCGACGAGCTCTACCGCGCGATGGACCACGCCCGCATGACGCCCGACGTCGCAACCGTGCTCCTCACGGGCAATGGGCCCTCCCCCAAGGACGGCGGCCACGCGTTCTGCTCGGGAGGCGACCAGCGTATCCGGGGGCGCGAGGGGTACAAGTACGCCGCCGGGGACACGGCCGAGACCATCGATCCGGCCCGCGCGGGGCGGCTCCACATCCTCGAGGTGCAGCGGCTCATGCGCACGATGCCCAAGGTGGTCATTGCCGTGGTCAACGGATGGGCGGCTGGCGGCGGCCACTCCCTGCACGTCGTCGCGGACCTCACGATCGCCTCCAGGGAGCACGGCAGGTTCAAGCAGACGGACGCGACTGTCGGCTCGTTCGACGCCGGCTACGGCTCCGCGCTCCTCGCCCGGCAGATCGGGCAGAAGCGTGCTCGGGAGATCTTCTTCCTGGCCCGCGAGTACTCGGCCGAGGACATGGTCGCGATGGGCGCGGTCAACGAGGCGGTCGAGCACTCACGCCTCGAGGAGGTCGCCCTCGAGTACGCGGCGGACATTGCCCGCCAGTCCCCGCAGGCGGTCCGGATGCTCAAATTCGCGTTCAATCTCGCCGACGACGGCCTCGCCGGGCAGCAGGTCTTCGCGGGCGAGGCGACTCGGCTCGCGTACATGACGGACGAGGCGGTCGAGGGCCGCGACGCATTCCTGCAGAAGCGCGACCCCGACTGGTCCGCCTTCCCCTACTACTTCTGATCGGGGAGGAAGCCATGAGCCTGGACCCCGTCCTCAAGGCGCTTGCCGCCGCACTCGCGTGGGAGGGCCCTGCCGTCGAGTTCGGCCCCAGCGGGGGCCGCTCGCCGGCCTGGCGCACGTGGCGGCCCACGGCGGCGGCGGAGTCACTGCCCAAGGGGACGGCCGTCGTCGTCCGCACCTCGGGGTCCACGGGGACCCCGAAGGCGACGGCGTTGACCGTCGACGCGCTCGCGGCGTCCTCCATGAGCACGGCGTTCGCGCTGCACGGCGAGGGGCAGTGGCTGCTCGCGCTGCCCCTCGAGTACGTCGCGGGGGTGCAAGTCCTCGTGCGCTCGCTCTTCGCTGGAACCCGGCCCATCGAGATGGACCTCTCCGACGGATTCACGCCCGACGCCTTCGAAGCGGCCGCCGCGGAGCTCACCGACCCGATCCGCTTCACGTCCCTCGTGCCGACCCAGCTGCGGCGCCTCCTCGAGGACCCGTCGCCGCGGCTCGCCCAGCTGCTCCGCCGCTTCAACGCGGTCCTGATCGGCGGGGCGCCCGTCCCGCCGGGACTGCTCGAGCGCGCGAGCGAGGCTGGCATCAGGGTCGTGACGACTTACGGTTCGGCGGAGACGTGCGGGGGGTGCGTCTACAACGGCTTCCCCCTCGAGGGTGTCTCGGTCCGGATTGTGGAGGACGGCCGCATCCGCCTCGGCGGACCCGTCGTGGCAGCGGGATACGTGGGCGATCCGGAGCTCACCGCCGCGCATTTCGTCGAAGAGGACGGCGAGCGCTGGTTCGTCACGTCGGATCTCGGCGAGCTCACCGGGGACGGGCAGCTCCGCGTCCTCGGGAGAGTGGACGACGTCGTCATCACCGGCGGCGTCAAGGCATCGGCCGCGCGCGTGGCAGCCGAGCTCGAGGCGGTCGACGGCGTGCGGGAGGCTTTCGTCGCCGGCGTCCGCGACGCTGAGTGGGGGCAAGCCCTTGCCGCTGCCATCGTCCTCGAGGGGACAGACGACGCCGCGACGCCAACGGCGCGCGACCTCACGCTGGGGCTCGTGCGGGCCGCCGCCGTCGAACGCTTGGGACGGCTCGCACCGAAGACCTGGCTCGTGCTCGACGAGCTGCCGCTCCTGCCGAACGGCAAGCCGGACCGGCAGGCGCTCGCGCCGGGCCCGGGCCCCGCGCACCTCGCCCCGCCACCCGCTTGACCCCCCTCGCCCCATCACATCGACCACCCTCAGGAACACTCGTGGCAACTACCGCCCAGTGGGTCCAGGGCGCCCGCCCGCGGACCCTTCCCATGGCCATCGCGCCGGTGATCGTCGGCAGCGCCGCTGCCTACGGCCTCGGCTCGTTCAGGCCGCTCAACGCGCTCCTCGCCGCTCTCGTCTCCGTCATGCTCCAAGTCGGCGTGAACTACGCAAACGACTACTCCGACGGGATTCGCGGAACCGACGACAACCGGGTGGGCCCGTTCCGGCTCGTAGGCAGCGGCGCGGCCGCACCGGGGGCGGTCAAGCGTGCTGCGTTCCTCTCCTTCGGCACGGCGGCCCTGTTCGGGCTTGGGCTGGTCGCGCTCTCGGGGACGTGGTGGCTCATCATCCTCGGGGCGCTCTCGGTGCTCGCGGCGTGGGGCTACACGGGCGGGAAGCGGCCGTACGGCTACCTCGGGCTCGGCGACCTGTTCGTGTTCGTGTTCTTCGGCCTGGTCGCGACGCTCGGCACAACGTACACCCAAGCGCTCACGCTCAGCGGGCCCGCGTGGGCGGGGGCCGTCGCGACCGGCCTCATCGCGGATGCACTGCTCATGGCCAATAACGTCCGGGACATCCCCACCGACCGCATCGCCGGGAAGCGGACTCTCGCCGTCAGGCTGGGCGACGTCGCCGCTCGACGCTCGTACCCGGCCATGCTCGGCCTCGCTATCCTCGCCGCCCTGCTGCTCACTCCGACGAACCCGTGGATGCTGCTCGTCCTGGTGCTCGTCCCAGCGGCCCTGGTGCCGTCGAGGACGATGCTCTCAGGGACCGCTGGGCCGGGCCTGATTCCCGTTCTCCAGCAGACCGGCTTCATCAACCTGGGGTTCAGCGTGCTGTTCGGGGTTGCCGAGGTCCTGGGGCGCGCGTAGGGCGGGCGCGCGTAGGGCGGGCTCGCGCCCGGCCTGGTTCGCGTCCGGGACGCGGCGATCAGGCGTCCTTGTCGGAGTCCGGGGCGTGGAACTCGGGATACTCTTCCTCCACGCGCTGCGCCTCGTCGATCGCATCCTCGGCTTCCGCGTCCTCGTCCTCTTGGGAAACACGGACCTTCTTGCGGCCACCGAAGACATCGCTGACATCAGTGGCGGCCGCGTTCCTCTGCTGGCGAAGGAAGAGGAAGCTCACCGCGAACGCGATGATGCACGCGTAGACGGCCGAGAGCACCCCACCGATCCCGAGCAGCAGGAAGACGACGAACGGGACCACGAAGAGGGCTGCGCGGACTAGGGAGTACTTCAGGAATGCCACTGGTCAAGTTTACTAAAATGGAGGCATGGCCCGCCTTCTGCCCGTCATCGCCATTCTGGCCGCGTGGCTCTATGCCATGGTGGACTGCGCGCTGGCGGACCGCGCGGCCGTTCGCGGAGGTCTGCCGAAGACGGCATGGTTCCTGGTCACCGTGCTGCCCGCCATCGGAACCGCCCTGTGGCTCATCTTCGGCCGCCCGCGGCGTTCGTCACCACCGAGGAGTGGCGGAACCGGAGGGGGCCGCCGCCCGATGGCTCCGGACGACGACCCCGACTTCCTTCGCGGCCTCTGAATCGAAGCCCCCGACGGCGAGTTACTTCTGAGCGCTGCTGATCATGTTGTCGGCGTCGCTCTTGAAGCCGGCCGCCGCAGCCTGCGCGCTCGCACGCCCGAAGAGCACATCGGTGACGTGGCGGCCGAGAGCGTCGGCTGCCTTGCTCGATCCGGTCGGCGGAACAGCTGGCGGCTGGCCGAGCTCTGGCTTGATCTCGGTGAGGAAGTCGAGTGCTGCCTTGTCCGTGGGCGTGAGCAGGGGCTTGATGGCGTTCTGGATGGATGGGGATGTCGAGAAGCCCCGCTCGGTCGTGATCACCTTCGCGACGTCGGTGCTGTTCACGAGATAGTCGATGAACGTCGCAGCCTCTGCGGGGTGCTTCGACCGGGACGACGCCGACCAGTACATCGAGGGCTTGTAGAAGAGGCCGTCGTCCTGGGGCTTGCCGTCCTGGCTCGGGACTCGGAGGAGCTTGATGTCGCTGCCCGTGGCCTTCTCGAGCGCACCGAGCTGGTTGGTCCACCAGAAGGACATGCCCGTCTTGTTGGTCGCGGCGAGCGTCTGCTCGACGGCAGCGCCGGTGTCCTCCTGCGCCACGCTCGCGGGCGGGGCGGCCTTCGCGTCCAGGAGCTTCTTCTGGAACGCGATGAAGGACGCGACGCCGTCGACGGTGAAGCCAGTCTTGCCGTCCTGCGTGTAGAGCTGCTCACCTCTCTGGCGCAGCCAGATGCTGAGGCTCTGGTCCGTGATGCCGTAGGACGAGCCGTAATTGCCCGCACCCGCGGCGAGCGCCTGCGCGGTCTTCAGATAGTCGTCCCACGTCCACTTCGTGTCGTCCGGGATCGGAATGCCTGCCTTCTGGAAGACCTTCACGTTCGCGAACACGGCGAGGGCGTTCTGGCCGGTGCTGATGCCGTACAGCTTGCCGTTGTACTGGCCCGCCTTGATGGTGTTCTGGTCGAAGGCCGAGAGGTTGAGCTGGCTCTGCTTCGAGAGGTCGAGGAGAGCACCGCGGCCGCCGTACTCGGCGATGTACGCGAGGTCCATCTGGATGACGTCAGGGGCGTCGTTGGCCGCGGTCTGGGTGGCCAGCTTGTCCCAGTAGCCCGACCAGACCCCGGGCTCCGCTTGGATCTTGATACTGGGGTGCGCCTTCTGGAAGGCGTCGATCACCTGCTGGGTCTGCTTGTTGCGGACGTCGTTGCCCCACCAGGAGAAGCGGAGCGTTACGGAACCGTCGGCGTTCTTCCCGCCGCCGGTTCCACAGCCGGCGAGGACTCCCACTGCAGCGGTTCCGGCAAAGAGCTTGAGCGCTGATCGGCGGGTCAGAGTCGTCATTGTCTCTCCATGGTTCGAGTGCGAAGCGTTGCCTGAGAAATCGGTTTCTGGTTCACTGAGTATGTCCGAGGTCACATCCAGCGTCAAGGCCTAAGGAAAACGCATTCCACCTGATATTGCAAGGGGTCTCCCAACCCTTGACGCCACCGGATCGCCACCCTATCTTTGCGTGAAAGCGCATTCCCAGCCAAGGAGGATCGTCCCGTGTCCAGCGCAAAGCCAGCAGCGTCGCTCCACGCAGGAGCCGCATCTATGAAAGGTTTCATGACATGAGCGCGCTTGCCGAACTCGGCAGTCTGGGAAAGAAGAGGGACGGCCGCAAGGACGCGGGCCTGACCCCGAGGAGCTCGACGCCGAAGGGCTCGCAGCCCAAGGCATCCAAGAAGGACAACAGGGCGGCGCTCGTGTTCCTGGCCCCGTGGATCGTGGGCCTCGTGTGCATCACGGTCGGGCCGATGGTGATGTCGCTCTACCTCTCCTTCACGGACTACAACCTGATCCAGGACCCGAACTTCATCGGGTTCGACAACTTCACCCGCATGATGGGCGACGGCCGGTTCTGGAACTCCCTCGGGGTGACCCTGACCTACGTCGTCGTCGGCGTCCCGCTCCAGCTAGGCCTCGCCCTGGCGGTCGCCATGGCCCTGGACAAGGGCCTGAGGGGCCTGGCGTTCTACCGCTCGATCTTCTACCTGCCCTCCCTCCTGGGATCCTCGGTAGCCGTCGCGATCCTGTGGAAGCAGATGTTCGGCACCTCCGGGCTCGTCAACCAGCTCCTGGCCATGGTCGGGATCCAGGGCCCGGGCTGGATCTCGGACCCGAGCACCGCCCTGGGCAGCATCATCCTGCTGCACGTGTGGACGTTCGGCTCGCCGATGATCATCTTCCTCGCCGGGCTCCGGCAGATCCCCGCGATGTACTACGAGGCCGCAGCCGTCGACGGCGCCGGCCGCGCCACCCGCTTCTTCAGGATCACCCTGCCACTGCTGAGCCCGATCATCTTCTTCAACCTCGTCCTGCAGATCATCGGGGCCTTCCAGTCCTTCACACAGGCCTTCATCGTCTCCGGCGGCACCGGCGGCCCGTCCGACTCGACGATGTTCTTCACGCTCTACCTCTACCAGCGCGGCTTCGGACAGTTCGACATGGGCTACGCCTCGGCGATGGCCTGGGTCCTGCTGGTCATCGTCGGCGCCTTCACCGCCATCAACTTCTACGCATCGAAATTCTGGGTGTTCTATGACGACTGAAGCAGCCCCCCACGCCACCCTCCACCGCGTCACCGCCGACGCCACGGCGCACCAGGAGCCCTCCGCCGGAGCGCCGGGCCCGAGCCGGGCCACCGCACGAGGCCCCCGCCGCCCTCGCGGCTCGGGCTACGCCCCCACCCCGCGCCAGCGGGCCAAGAGCGTCCTGAAGCACGCCATCCTCATCGCCACGGCGGTCGTGATGATCTACCCGCTGCTGTGGATGATCGTCTCCTCGTTCCGGCCCAGCGACGACGTCTTCCGCGCCCCCGGCCTCTGGCTCACCCAGGCCCACCCCGAGAACTACGCCAACGGCTGGAACGCCTTGACCTCCCCGTTCGCGACCTACCTGCTCAACTCCACGATCGTGGTCCTGGGCGCCGTCGTCGGCAACCTCGTCTCCTGCTCCATGGCCGCCTACGCCTTCGCCAGGCTCGACTTCCGGGGCAAGAAATGGATGTTCGCCGCGATGCTCGTCACGATCATGCTCCCCATCCACGTCGTGATCGTGCCGCAGTACATCCTGTTCTCCCAGCTGGGCTGGATCAACACGTTCGCGCCCCTCATCGTGCCCAAGTTCCTGGCCACCGACGCGTTCTTCACCTTCCTCATGGTCCAGTTCATCCGGGGCATCCCCCGCGAGCTCGACGAGGCCGCCCGGATCGACGGCGCCGGCCACCCCCGCATCTTCCTGCGCGTGATCCTGCCCCTCATGACCCCCGCCCTGGCCACCACGACCATCTTCACGTTCATCTGGACCTGGAGCGACTTCTTCAGCCAGCTGATCTACCTCACCTCCCCGGACGTCTTCACCGTCCCCGTCGCCCTGCGCGCCTTCGTCGATGCCCAGTCCAGCACCGACTGGGGCGCCATGTTCGCCATGTCCGTCGTCTCCCTCCTGCCCGTCTTCATCGCCTTCCTCATCGGCCAGAAGTTCCTCGTCAAGGGCATCGCCACCACCGGCATCAAATAGCCGAAACGACGTTGCGCCGTCACCTTCGCAGGGTGGAACCCTGCGAAGGTGACGGCGCAACCGTGTTCGGAGCGAGGGAGCCGAGCCCCCAGTCGACCTCCTAGGAAGTCGGCAGCCCCGCGTACGAGTGGAGGCCCGAGAAGTACATGTTCACGACCGTGAAATTGAAGATCACGCACAGGTACCCGACGATCGAGAGCCATGCGGCCCGCGTGCCGGTCCAGCCGCGCGTCGCGCGCGCGTGCAGATACGCCGCGTACACGACCCAGATCACGAAGCTCCAGACTTCCTTCGTGTCCCAGCCCCAGAAGCGGCCCCACGCCTTCTCCGCCCAGATCGAGCCGAACATGACGGTGAGGGTCCACCCGACGAATGCGATCGTGTTGATGCGGTAGCTGAGCGTCTCGAGCGTGAGCGCGCTCGGCACGAGCCCGAGGAAGCCTCCGCTGTCCGGCGCGCCGCCCGCGATCTTGGCCTCGCGACGGGCCTGGACGAGCTGCAGCACGCCCATCGAGAACGTGAGGGTGAAGAGCGCCGACGAGAGCACGGCGATCGAGACGTGGATGACGAGCCAATAGCTCTGGAGCGCCGGGACGAGGTGACCGACTGGGGTCCAGAACGCGACGGCAGCGGCCACCATCATCACCACCGCGAGCCCCAGCACGAACGTGCCGAGGAAGCGGAGGTCGCGCTTGACGAGCGTCAGGAGGAAGACGGCGACGACGAGGAAAGCACCGGTGGTGCAGAACTCGTACATGTTGCCCCACGGGACGCGGTCCGCCGCAATCCCCCGCGTGACCACGCCGGCACCGTGGATGATCAGACCCAGAATGCTGATCGCAACACCCACGCGCGCCGCGTTGCGGCGGGTCGTGTAGCCCAGGCCCGAATCAGCCACGGTGGCACGGGCACCCCCCGCCGAAGCGACGGACGACGGCGCGACGGGGCTCCCGGCGTCCTTCGCACCTCCCGCCGGGGGCGCCGAAGCCCGTGCGCCGCTGCCGGCCATGGCCGGCACCTTCGCGGCCGCGGCCTTGCTTTCGGCGAGGCGCCCGGCGTCCAGCTGTCCGGTCTTCCCGCTCGTCGCCATGTCCCACGCGAACGCGAGGAAGGCCACGACGTACGTCCCCGCAGCGAGCAGCATGAAGAGCTCACTGTACGAGCCGAGGGTCTGGTTGAGAGGCATCAGGAGTCCTTCTCTGAGGTTGGCTGAGTCCTATTCTGCGCCTGCCCGGCTCCCCCTGGAGCGCTGGACGCCGGATCGGCGAGGTTCCACGTCTTCGCGAGCACGGCGCGGACCGCCTTGCCCTCCCCCGCGAGGCCGTGGTCCTCGCCCCGGGCCAGAAGCCCGTATTCGACCATGGTGCGGCCGTCCGCGTGGTCTCCGAAGCGGAGCCAGAGGCGGCGGCGCGGGATGAAGAGCGAGGCGACGAGGCCCGCAAGGGAGAACAGCGCAAAGCCGAGCGCCCACACCTGGCCTGGATTGTGATGGATGTCGAGGGCCACGTAGCGCTTGAGCCCGTCGAAGCTGATGGTGCCCTGCCCGTTGGGCAGCGTGTAGGACTGCCCGGCGTTGAGCACGATGCCCTTTGTCGGCAGGTTCGGCCCGTTCAGCTGCTTGAGCTTGGACACGTCGAGCGCGTAGACGCTCTGCGGCGCGCCCTTGTCGAGGCCGAGATCCCCGGTGTACGAGTTGAGGTTGAGCTGCGGCGACAAGGGGTCCGGATCGGCGCTGTAGGCCACCCCGTTCGAGTCCTTGACCGCCGTCGGGAGGAAGAACCCGACGAAGCCGAGCTGGGACGGCTTGGCATCCGGAGCCTTGATGACCATCGTCGACGTGTAGACGGTGTCGGTCGGAAGCGACGGGATCGGGCCCTGGTATGCAATCTTGCCGTCACCGCCGCGGACGGTCACGACCGGCGCGTAGCCGTTGCCCACGAGGTAGACGTCGGTGCCGCCGATGCTCAGCGGATCATTGACCTTGAGAATCTGCTGCTTCGCCGCACCGTCCGGCGAGTCCTTCGTCGTGAGGTGGGCCGTGAAGTCGAGCGGCTGGCCGAAGTGCCCGGGCGACTCACGGTCGTAGACGACATCGAACTTGTCGAGCTGGATCGAGTACGGCGCAAGCCAGGAGGACTGGAAGTCGGTTCCGGGATTGAACTGGTCGTAGCCGACGAGAGTGTTCACGAACGTGTCGCCCTCGACGAGCGTCCGCTGCCCGCTGTAGCCGAACAGGCCGCCGATCGCGACCGAGATGAGCACACCCACGAGGCCGCTGTGGAAGCAGAGGTTCCCGAGCTCGCGCAGGTAGCCGCGCTCGGCACCCAGCGAGGCGAGGGCCGCCTTGCCGCCAGGGCCGCCGTCGTCGGACGCCGGGCGCACGTCGACGCGGTAGCCGCGCTTCTTGAGCGCCTCCGCCGCCTGCCGTGCAGCCTCCTCGGCGCCGAGCTGCTGCTCGGACGGGACGATCAGCGTGCCGTAGACGGGCAGGCGGGAGAGCCGGGCCGGCGTCCGCGGCGGCTTCGAGCGCCAGGCCTTCCAGTGGGCGATAGCCCGCGGGATGACGCAGCCGATGAGCGAGATGAACAGCAGCAGGTAGATCGCGGAGAACCAGACGGACGAATAGACGTCGAACATCTGGAGCTTGTCCAGGATCGGCCCGTAGTCCGCATGGTCCTTGAGGTACTGCGTCACGACCGACGGGTTGACGGGACGCTGGGGGAACAGCGACCCGGGCACCGCGGCCACCGCGAGGAGCAGCAGCAGGAAGAGGGCGGTCTTCATGCTCGTCAGCTGGGTCCAGGCCCACCGCAGCATCCCGAGGACGCCGAGCGCCGGCACCGCGACGTCGTCCCGTTTCCTCTGCCGCGCCTTGCGCGGCTCCTTGGGGGTCTTCTCGTTCTCAGTCTTGAGGGTCATCAGATGGGCAGCCTCACGGTTCCGATCCAGATCTGCAGCTGGGAGATCCACTGGCTCCACACTCCGGAGACCATCAGCACGCCGATCAGGATCAGCATGCCGCCGCCGAAGGCCTGCAGTGCCCGGCGGTGGCGTTTGAAGAACTTGAGCGCGCCCATTCCCCGGCGGAATGCGAGCGCGATGAGCAGGAACGGGATGCCGAGCCCGAGGCAGTACACGAAGGTGAGGAGCGCACCCTTGTAGGCGGTCGCCCCATTGGTGAAGGCGAGAAGCTGCACCGCGGCAAGCGTCGGGCCGATGCAGGGCACCCAGCCGAGGCCGAACGTCACCCCGAGGAGCGGCGCCCCCCAGAGGCCCGCGGGCGCCTTGACGTGCACGCGCGCCTCGCGCTGGAAGATCCCGAGTCCTCCCATGAACACGATGCCCATGAGGACGACGACGATCCCCAGCACGCGCGTGAGCCACGACGAGGAGATGGCGAGCCACGCCCCGAGCTGGCCGAACACCGCACCCGTCGCAACGAACACCGCCGTGAATCCGAGGACGAACAGCCCGATCCCGGACACCATGCGCCCGCGCTTCTGCTTCTCGAGGTCCACGCCGGTCAAACCCGTGACGTATCCCAGGTAGCCGGGGACGAGCGGGAGCACGCAGGGCGAGACGAACGAGACGAAGCCGGCCAGGAGCGCCACGGGCACGGCGAGCAGCAGGGAGCCGTTGAGGACGGCATCGCTGAAACTGTTCCCGCCCACGCTACTCGGCCGCCGCCGTCTGGATGAGCGCCTTGAGGGTGCCCTTGTCGAGCTCCCCGAGGATGCGCGCGGAGACCCGGCTCTGCTTGTCGAGGACGAGCGTCGTGGGAACCGCACCCGGCGGCACGACGCCGGAGACCGCGAGGAGCACGCGCCCGTCCTGGTCGTTGAAGCTCGGGTACGGCATGGCGAACGTCTGCTCGAACGCTTCGGCGGTGCCCTTCTCGTCTCGCAGGTTCACGCCATAGAAGATCACGCCTTGGGAGGCGAACTCGTCGTGGAGCTGCTTGAGCGAGGGAGCCTCGACGCGGCAGGGGGCGCAGGCCGCAAACCAGAAGTTGAGCACGGTCACGTGGCCCGCGAAGGTCTTCGAGTCCACGGTCGTGCCGTCGTAGAGGGTGCCCGTGAAGGCGATGGGAGGCTTGCGCTGGCCCTTCGCGTACTCCGTCACCGAGCCGTCGCCGGCCACGTAATTCTTGTTGTCGCCGGCCCGTGCCTGCGCGGCCAGCGGATCGTTCGCCGCGCAGGCCGAGAGCGCGGCCACGGACAGGGCGGCGGCCGGGACGGCGGCGGCGAGCCGGAGGAAGCGGCGACGGGTGGGATCTGGTGCGGTCATCGCCGTCACGCCCCCGGAGTCGTCGCGGCACCCGGGAGGAGGGCGGCGGCGGGTTCGGCGTAGCGGAGCGAGACGACGGCGCCGCTCGAGGCGTCCACCGTCAGGCTCGTGAGGGAGGCCAGCGTGCATTCGCGCATCCGCGGGTCGTGCCAGAGGGGGCGACCTTGGACCTTGAGCCGCGTCACCCAGATGGGGAGCTGGTGGGCAACGAGGATCGCTTCGGCGCCGTCTCCCCCGCGGTCGACGGCGATGCGCGCCGCGTCAGCGACGGCGGCGAGGACGCGGGCGGCCTGCTGCTCGTACGGCTCCCCCCAGGACGGGCGGAACGGGTTGACGAGATAGCGCCAGTGCCGCGGCTTGGCCAGCTCATTGCGCGTCACGCGCAAGCCCTCGAACCGGTTCTCGGCCTCGATGATGCGCGGCTCCGGGGCTATCTCGAGGCCGAGGATGGCTGCGGTGGGAGCCGCCGTCTCCTGTGCACGCGTGAGAGGCGACGCCGCGAGATAGACGAAGCGCGCGCCGTCGTGCGCTCGCTCTGCAAAGTGTTCGGCGACGCACTCCGCCATCTTCCTGCCGCGCTCCGAGAGGTGAAACTCCGGGAGCCGGCCGTACAGCACGCCGGCGGGGTTGTAGACCTCGCCGTGGCGCAACAGATGGACGGTGGAAGAAGGCATGGCATCCAGTTTCTCAAATGGTTGAGGCTGCGGGAAATCGACCGACACTCCGGGCTGCGGACAGCGAAGCGCCCCCGCTCGATCTCATTCTACGAGCAGTAGAACTACTCCCCGTAACCGTGAGTTCCCTGTGAGATCACGCACAGGGGGTAGCAGAAGATGCATTTGCATGTATAGGATGAGTGCATTGGTTGACACTTCAACCACCACGAACGATCACTTCGACTTCCAGGAGACCCCCATGACTGTTCCCTCCGGCATCACCCCCGGCATCTGGACCCTCGACGTCGCCCACAGCGACATCGCCTTCACCGTCCGCCACGCGGGCATCAGCAAGGTCCGCGGCAAGTTCACCGACGCCGCCGCCACCGTGAACGTCGGCCACAGCCTCGCCGAGACGAAGGTCGAGGCCACCGTCAAGACGGCCTCCTTCGATTCCGCGGACGCCAACCGCGACGGGCACGTCAAGGGCCCCGACTTCTTCGACGTCGAGCAGTTCCCCGAAATGACCTTCGTCTCGACCGCCATCGAGCACAACGGGGAGTCGTACGACGTCACCGGCGTCCTCACCATCAAGGGAGTGAGCCAGGAGGTCACGATCGAGACCGAGTTCAACGGCGTTGCCGTCGATCCGTTCGGCGTCACCCGCGCCGGCATCTCCGGCGAGACCACGATCTCGCGCAAGGAGTTCGGCCTCACCTGGAACGCGGTCCTCGAGGCCGGTGGCGTGCTCGTGAGCGACAAGGTCGTGATCTCCCTCGACCTCGCCTTCACCGCCCCCCAGGCGTAACCCCTGACGCCCTAGCGGAGCCCCGCCCGAGCAGCCGCTCAGAGGGCGGGGCTTCGTCGCGTCAGAGCGCGGACGGCGCCGAGAATCCGCGGAGATATCGACCCCGATTATCCGAGCTTTTGCGGGGTGCGTGCCGGTATGGTGGGCATTGCGGGGACGGAACAGCGGCCGCTCCGTATTCGCCGAGCGGAGGACGAGCCATGAGCAACCCCCAGCAGCCCGAGGGCCCGCGGGACGAAGACGCGGGACGCGAGAGCGCGGGACCTGAGGGAACCGGATCCGAAAGCACAGGATCCGGGGTCGCCGGATCCGGTGCTGAGGAGCCCAGGCCGGCGCCTCGCTTCGGGCAGTACGCCCCGGGAGCCCAGACGCCGGAGCCCGGGCACCACGCGCAGCAGCCGCCGCAGTACGGGCAGCCCCAGTATGGCCAACCGCAGTACGGGCAACCCCAGTACGGGCAACCCCAGTACGGCCAACCGCAGTACGGGCAGCCCCAGTACGGCCAACCGCAGTACGGCCAACCCCAGTACGGCCAGAACCCTCAATACAGCCAGAACCCTCAATACAGCCAGGCTCCATACGGCTCCCCCGGGTCGGGCTCGTTCGGCTACGGGACCCCTCCGCCGAGTGCCCAGCAGTCGGGCGTCACCATTGTCTTCTGGCTCATCATCGCAACTGCCATCGTTGAGGTGCTCGTGGGCATACTGGGCCTCGCGGTCACCTCGAGCCAGATCGGCACGCTCCAGAACATGTACTCGCAGGAGGCGACAAGGCCGGCCCTCGCCCCCGATCGGGTCCGTAGCCTCATCCTGACCTTCCTGTGGGTTCTCTTCGCAGGAGCGGTGATCAACGCCGTCGTGCTCGCGGTATCCGCCGTCTTCCTCCGGAGGGGGCGCCGCTGGGCCCGCGTTCTCGCCACCGTGTTCCTCGCGCTCGCGATCCTGAGCTTCTTCGGCGCAGGCCTGTTCTCGCTCATCACCATTGCGCTCGCGATCGCGTCGATCATCCTCCTGTTCCGCCGGCCGGTCTCAGCGTTCCTGGACAATCAGAACCAGTTCAACAACCCGTACTCGGGTCCCCCGCGGTCCTTCGGCAACCCCTACGGGAAGTGAGGCGATCGACATGACCCAGAGTCCCCACACCGGCCCATGGCCCAGCCAGCTCCCGACGGGTTCGTTCCCCGGGATGCCAGCCCCCCGTCGCCTCGATCGTCCCGCGACCGTCAACACCGCATTCTGGTGCCTTGTGGCATCGGCTGTGCTGCCGCTTCTTGCGGTGCCGGTCCAGGCGCAGATCGCCCAGAAGAGCGTGAACATCGCTCTCGCCGAGATGACCATTCGATCGCGCCAGCCGCTGCCGCCGGGCTTGGCCGAGCAGATGCAGGGCTTCATCGAGCCGACTCTGTGGGTGAGCGCCCTCATCGGCGCCGCGATCGGGGTGCTCATCGCCTTGGGGATCCGGTCGGGTCGCAACTGGGTCAGGATCCTGCAGACGGTCTTTGCGTCTCTGAGCGTGCTCGGTGCGCTTCTGGGCATCGTCTACGTGTTCGCCCTCGGACCAGTCATAGTGAACCAGTTCTTCTCGGCGGCGCCGCTCTACCTCCTCAGCGCCACGACCACCACTGCCTACGTGGTGGCCACCGTGCTCGAGTGGCTCCCGGCGTCGAACTTCTACTTCGCCACCGCGGCCGCAGCGCGCCGGGGCTACATCCGCTAGCCGCGCAGCGGGCGCCCTAGGGCGCCCTAGGGCGCCGTGCCTTCGGCGGGCTCGCCGTGCTCGTTCTCGCCCGTCTGGCCGCCTGCCTCACCGCGCTGCGCGTGGTATGCGAGGATCTGCAGCTCAGTCGCCATGTCCACCTTGCGCAGAGTGACGCCGCGCGGCACCTGGAGGATGGTGGGTGCGAAGCTGAGAATGCTTCGGACACCCGCAGAGACCACTCGGTCGCAGGCGGCCTGGGCGGCAGACCCGGGGAGCGCCAGCACGGCCATGTTCGCCCGTGTGCGGCGGAAGATGGCCTCGAGGTTCGCAGCGTCCGTCACCCGGAGCCAACCGACCTCGTTGCCGATCAGTTCGGGGTCGCTGTCGAGCAGGGCGACGACCTCGAAGCCGCGCGTCTCGAAGCCTCCGTAACGGGCGAGAGCGCGGCCGAGGTTGCCGGCCCCGACAATGGCTACGCGCCAGTCCCGGGTCAGGCCGAGCGCGGCCGAGAGATGCTGCAAGAGGTTCTCCACCTCGTAGCCCACTCCCCGCGTGCCATAGGACCCGAGCTGGGAGAGGTCCTTGCGCAGCGTCGCCGAACTCACTCCCGAGGCCTCGGCCAAGGCGTCGGAGGAGACCCGTTCGATCCCCTCGGCGACGAAGCCGTTGAGTGCGCGGACGTAGACGGTCAGACGCGAGACGACGGCGCTCGGCAGGCGCTTGGCGGGCGGCTCACCGGAGACGCCCTCAGGCGACTGCGCGTGAGACGTCACTGCACCCATTCCTTCCATGACCGTTCGTAGGCCCGATTCACTCTAGGACTGCGCTCGGCGGCAGCCAAACCCGCCCCACCCAAAGCCTTAGCGCTCGAACGCGCGCGAAGCGGCGGCCAAGGTACGGCGGAGCCTTGCCTCGTCGATCTTCCAGAAGTCCCGCTGCACCCCGTCCACGAGCACCACCGGGACCTCCTCAGCGAAGCGCGCGGCGAGCTCGGCGTCGTCGTCAATGAGCCGCTCGCTCCACGGGGCGCCGACGTCCGCGGCGACCCTGCCCACGACCTCGCGCGCTGCCTCGCACAGGTGGCATTCGCGACGGGTGACGAGAACGATCTCGGGGATGTGCATTCCTCCACCGTAGCGCGGCAGCCCTCAGGACTTGACTACACTCGGACCATGCCCGCCCAGAAGTTCGCGTATGCCTCGGCGCGCCCGGCCCCGCAGGCCCGGCCCACGGAGGCGGCGTTCTTCGACGTCGACAACACCCTCATGCGCGGCGCGAGCCTCTTCCACGTGGGCCGCAAGATGTACGAGCGCAAGGTGTTCACGCTTCGCGATGCGGCCGGATTCGCTTGGAAGCAGTTCGCATTCCTCCTGCGCGGCGAGACCCTCGAAGACGTCCACTCGATCCAGAGCTCCGCCCTCGCGCTGGCTGCAGGGATCCGGTCCGAGGACGTCGCAACGGTCGGGTACGAGGTCTACGACGAGATGATCGAATCCCGCATCTGGCCGGGCACGAAGGCGTTGGCGGAACAGCACCTGCGTGTCGGACGGCGGGTATGGCTTGTGACGGCGACGCCGATCGAGATCGCGTCGGTCATCTCCGAACGGCTCGAGCTCACCGGCGCGCTCGGTACGGTCGCGGAGATCGAGAACGGCGCATACACGGGCCGGATCGTGGGCCACATCCTTCACGGCAAAGCCAAAGCCGAGGCCGTGGCCGAACTCGCGGAGCAGGAGAGCCTGGACCTCAAGCGCTGCTGGGCCTACTCGGACTCGCACAACGACATTCCGCTGCTCAGCCTCGTGGGGCACCCGGTCGCGATCAATCCCGACGCGCGCCTGCGGCACCATGCGAACGCCCACAACTGGCCGATCTATGACTTCCGATCGGGCCGGCGGGCCGCGACCCTCGGCCTCAAGCTCGCCACCGTGGGCGGCGCCGTGTACGGACTCTGGCGCAGCTACACCCGCTTCCGCCGCTGACGCCCGCTGACGCCCCGTTTCGGGAGCGGATGTTCCGCCCAGCACCCGTCTCGGGTACAGATATCCCCCAGCCTTGCCGTTTCGGGAGCGGATGTTCCGCCCAGCACCCGTCTCGGGTACGAGGAAGGGAGAGTTGGCGTACCCGAAACGAAGGAGGCGACCGAGGTTGTCTCTAACCCCCGCTGAACTGTGCCCAGATGGCGACGACGCCAGCGGCCGCCATGATGGCGGCCGTCGTCCAGCCGGCCGCAGTGGACAGGAGCCCGTTGGCGCGCTTGCCCATGATCTCGCGGTCCCCCGCGATGAGGAGGACGACGACGAGGAACGGCGCCGCCGCGATGGCGTTCAGCATGGCCGAGAGGACCAGCAGGGCGATCGCGTCGGTGAACATCGCCGATAGCGCCGTGCCGACGATGAGCCCGACGATCAGCAGCCCATAGAACAGGGGCGCCTTGCGCGGGCTCCGGTCGAAACCCCAGGCCTTGCCGGTGAGGCCGCTGATGCCGATGCAGGCTGCCGACGCGAGGACCGGGACGCCGAGCAGTCCCGTGCCGATGAACCCGAGCGCGAACACGGCCCCGGCCAACGGTCCGGCGAGCGGCTTGAGCGCCTTCGCCGCGTCTGCGGCGGAGCTGATGTCGGTCGGGTGGCGGCCGATGGTCGCCCCCGTGGCGACGATGATGGCGAACATCACCAGAGTGGAGACCGCCATGCCGGTCACGACGTCGATGCGCTGCTGGCGCCGGCGGCGGATCGCCTTGTAGTCCGGGATCTGGGTGTCGGCTGCCGGCTCGTCCCCGTTCTCGGGGCGTGCCCGCATCTCCTCGATGCGCTGCCCGCTCTCCCAGAAGAACAGGTACGGGGAGATCGAGGTGCCGAACACGGCAGCGACCAGCCCCCAGAACTGCACCCCGGGCTGCAGCCGCTGGAGCGTGAGGCCGGCGAGGACCTCTCCCCACTGGACGCCCGCGAGGAACATCACGAGGACATACGCGAACAGGGCCAGGCAGAGCCAGACGAAGACCTTGGAGACGAGCCTGTAGGACCCGGTCATCAGCAGCACCGCCAGTGCCAGCCCTGCGATCGGGGCCCAGACCCGCGAGGGCCCGGCACCGAGGAGCTCCATGCCCTTCCCGATGGCCATGAGATCCGCGCCGACGTTGACGATGTTGGCGACCAGCAGGCACAGCAGCAGCAGCCCCACCACGAGGGTCCCGGCCCGGCGGAAGCGGCGTCGGGCGAGCCGTCCCAGGGTCTGACCTGTCGTGGTGGCCGTCCGATCGCACATTTCCTGTACGGCGATCATCATCGGCAGCGCCAAGGGTGCCGTCCACGCCATCGCAAACCCATACTGGGCGCCAGCCTGCGCGTAGGTCGCGACGCCCGAGGGATCGTCGTCGGCCGAGCCGGTCACAAGGCCGGGGCCGAGGGCTTTGAGCCAGCCGCGCCATCCGAGGCGCGCCGGAATCCTCCTGGCCCGCTCGCGCGTGGTTGCCATGACTGCCTCCCTCCCGACCCCTATTCAGGGCCCCATCCGAACAGTTGCGGAAGCGCAACAGCCGTACGGTGGGTGGCTACCCGCGATCCCCGGCCCGGAAACCGCAGCGCCCAAGGCCGTCCCGCCCCCGCGACCGGGAGGGCGTTGGCGTACCCGAGACAAAGAAAAACCCGCCCCCAGAGGGGACGGGTCTCATTCCGCCGCCCTCAGCAGGAGCGGCCGGTTACTTGGGGCGCCTTACTTCTTGTTGCGGCGCTGGTGACGGGTCTTGCGAAGCAGCTTGCGGTGCTTCTTCTTGGCCATGCGCTTGCGGCGCTTCTTGATAACTGAGCCCACAGAAGTTCCTTACAGTAACTTGGTGCACCGGGCCGCTGGCC
This sequence comes from Sinomonas sp., assembly GCF_036848755.1. Lineage (NCBI taxonomy): Bacteria > Bacillati > Actinomycetota > Actinomycetes > Micrococcales > Micrococcaceae > Sinomonas > Sinomonas sp. The sequence continues at coordinate 34,074 of NZ_DAIUJO010000026.1, forward strand.
GGGCGCCGTGGGGGCCGCTTGCAACCAACTGCTGGTGACGTGACGTCAAACGTTCCTGAACAGAATACAGCACCGAATCGGCGCCCTTGACAGACGGCACCTCGTCAGCCCGCGTCAAGCGGTCTCGGTGCTCCCCTCGACCGTGGACCTCCGGACGAACTCCTCGACCGCAGCCTCCGGCACCCTGTAGGAGCGCCCGAATCGCACGGCGGGCATCTCCCCGGAGTGGACGAGGCGGTAGACGGTCATCTTGGAGACGCGCATGACCGCTGCGACCTCCGCGACCGTGAGGAAGCGGGTGTTCGCGAACTCCCCCGAACCAGCCATCTTCAGTTCCTTGCTCGCCGTCGACGCAATCCCCATGAGGCCCGCTCGACGGCGTGACTGTCGGTGCCCTCACTGTGCTCTGCTAGCTACTCTAGATGCTGGAGGGACTCTTGTGAAAGTAGATATTTTGCGAGGTCAGACGCCGGTCCTTCGCGAACGCGCGGCTCCTGCGAGCGCGGCGAGCACCTGCTCGGTCACCTCCCAGTCCATGCAGGCGTCCGTGACGGACTGCCCGTAGACCAACCGGTCGAGCGCCCGGGGATCCGAAGACTGCGCCCCGCCCACGAGGAAGCTCTCCAGCATGACCCCGGCAATGGCCTCCGAGGAAGGTCCGGCCGCGGAGAGCTGGGCGCCGATCTCGAGTGCGACCTCGGCCTGACGATGATGGTTCTTCCCGCTGTTCGCGTGGCTCGCGTCGACGATGAGGCGGGGATTCAGGCCCTTCGCGGCCATAGTCGCGGAGGCCGCGGTAACGGACTCGGCGTCGTAGTTCGGGCCGCTCGCTCCGCCCCGCAGCACGAGGTGGGTGTCCGAGTTCCCGGACGCCGAGACGAGCGCGGCCCGACCGTCGTCGTCGATCCCCAGGAAAGTCTGGGCTGCCGCGGCCGCCCCGCAGGCATCAATCGCGACTTGGAGGCCCCCGTCTGTGCCGTTCTTGAAGCCGACAGGCATCGAGAGACCCGAGACGAGTTGGCGGTGGATCTGGCTCTCGGCGGTACGTGCCCCGACAGCTCCCCAGGCGATGGCATCGGCCGTGTACTGGGGCGAGATCGGTTCGAGGAACTCGGTCGCTGTCGGAAGGCCGAGGCCCAAGACGCCGAGCAAGACCTGCCTGGCCGCCCGGAGGCCGGCCGCGATGTCGTGCGTGCCGTCGAGGTGCGGGTCGTTGATGAGCCCCTTCCAGCCGACCGTGGTCCGCGGCTTCTCGAAGTACGTGCGCATGACGACGAGCAGGTCCTCCCGGTGCCCATGGGCGACGGCGGCGAGGCGGCGCGCGTAGTCGAGGCCGGCCTCCGGGTCGTGGATCGAGCAGGGCCCGACGATGACGAGCAGTCGGTCGTCGACGCCGTCGAGCACCGCCCGGACCTCGTCGCGCCCGCGGGCCACGGTCGCCGCGGCCTCGGCTGGGAGCGGCAGTTCGGCAAGGAGATCGCGGGGGGTGGGAAGCGCGGTGAACTCCGCAACGCGGGTGTTGCGCAGCGAAGAGTCGAGCGGGGTTTGCGGGGCCAGCGGATTCATGGGGTTCCTGTCTCTCTCCGACAGACCCCGAGCGTTCAGAGCCTGCCTGGAACGGCGAAGGGCAGGGACCGGAGTCCCTGCCCTGTCGGCTCTGAAGGTTGGTATGCGTGGATCTACGCTTGGCCCTCCAGAGCCAACGCAAAATACGCATACCAACGCTTGATCATGCGGTCACCTTACGAGGCCACCCGGTGGTCGCGCAATTATGACGCGTCACCCGAAGAGCTTCCGCAGCCACGCGAGCTGCCGGACCACGTGGTGCTCACCCCCTCCCTCGTGGTTGTTGAAGGCGTACTCCTCGATCGACTTCTCGACCGGACCGCCGTCCGCAGCCTCGCCGTATCGGTTGTGCGTCGCGTAGACGGTCGACGGCGGGCAGGTGGTGTCGCGGAGGGCCACCGAGAAGTACGCCGGGACCCGGGCGAAGCGTCCCAGGTTCACCACGTCGAAGTACGGCAGGGTCGCGAATGCCGCGTCGACGTGGTCCCGGTGCCGCTTGAGGTAGTTCTCGAGCTCGGGATAGGGGCCGGTCGTCGCAATATCGAGCGCACGCGGATAGTCGGCCAGGAAGTTGACATCCGGCAGGCAGGCGACGACTCCGTCGATCCTTCCCGCCGCGAGCCCTGCAGCCGCGACCGCGAGGCCGCCGCCCTGCGAGACGCCCTGGACGGCGACGCGGGACGGGTCGACGTCGGGGTGCGCCTGAACCGCCTCGATGGCCCGGATGGCATCGGTGAAGAGCCGGCGGAAGTAGTACGTGTGCGGATCGAGGATGCCGCGCGTCATGAGGCCCGGATAGGTGGTTTCGCCCGCGCTCGGATGGGGGTCGGGCGTCTCGCCGACCAGGCCGCCGTATCCCTGCCCGCGCGAGTCCATGATCAGCATGGCGTATCCAGCTTGGGCCCACAGGGTGTTCTGGTGCGCGAGGCCGCGCCCGCCGGAGTAGCCAAGGTAGTGGACGACGGCGGGAAGCGGCTCCCGCTGCTGACCGGGCTGCAGCGCGGGGAGGTGGAGCCACGCCTTGATCGGGTCGCCGCCGTAGCCTGCAAACGTCACGTCGAACGTCTCGACGAGCGGGAGGTAGGTCTCGACCCGCTCGAAGCGAACGGCCAAGGGATGTTCGCGCGCTTGGGCGATGGTCGCGTCCCAGAAGGCGTCGAGGTCATCCGGGAGTGGGCTGCTCCCCCGGTAGGAACGGAGCTCCGTGAGCGGCAGGTCGATAGCAGGCATGATACGGATTCTAGGCCGAGAAATCGGTTTCTTCTAGGCCTGACTCCGTGGGCAACCGGTTGCTACACTCGTCCCACCGGGCGCTGTGGCCGCCCTCGAGGAGGACTCCATGGCACGGATGAGCACCCGCCCACCCCAGCGGGTGACGATCGCCCACGTCGCGCAGGAGGCCGGCGTCTCCCGCGCGACCGTCTCACGCGTGATGAACGGCCTCGCGACGGTCGACCCTGAGATCGGCCAGCGCGTCCGCGAGGCCGCCGCGAAGCTCAACTACTCGCCGAGCACCGTGGCCCGCAGTCTCGCCATCGGGCGCACGCAGACCGTTGCCATCGTGGTTCCGGACCTCGCCAACCCGATGTTCCAGGAGACGCTCCGCGGCCTGAGCCGGGCTGCGGCTCGCGAAGGATACCGCGTGCTCGTCGCCGATTCGATCGAGAACCCGGACGAGGAGGTGATCCTGGCGAGGGAGGCCCGGAGGCGCTGCGACGCCCTCGTCCTCGTCTCCCCGCGCATGGATCCCGGCGTGCTCGGCGAGCTCCTGCCCGAGCTTTCGCCGGTGGTGCTCGTGAACCGCGAGAGCCCGGTTCCCGGGGTGCCGAGTCTCGCCGTCGACTATGGCGCGGGCATCCGCAGCATCCTCGGCGAGCTCGTGCGGCTCGGCCACCACCGGATCGCCTATCTCGCGGGACCGGACGGATCGTACGGAAACCGCGCCCGGATGGCGGCGCTCCAGCCCCCGTTCCCGTGGAATGAGCAGCCCGAGATCCTCTACATTCCGTGCGGCGCCATGTTCGAGGACGGCTACCAGGCGCGCGAAACCGTTCTCCGCTCGGGCGCTACCGCCGCAGTGTGCTTCAACGACCTGGTCGCGCTCGGCTTGCTCGGCGCCCTCCACGAGGCTGGAGTGTCCGTGCCGGAGCGCCTCTCCGTCACGGGCTTCGACGACATCCCCTTCGCTCGCTTCGCCTCCCCGGCCCTCACCACGGCATCGGTGCCCCAGACGCAGCTGGGCGAACAGGCATGGACGCGGCTCTGGGATCTCCTCAACGGTCGCGATCCCGAGCACGACCTCACCGTCACACCCCGTCTCGAGATCCGAGCGAGTTCCGGGCCTGCGCCGGGCGGCACGCCCGCCGTCCCATGACAGCACCCTCGGCGGCAGACGAAACCGCGCCCTGGGCGGGCTGGGCCACGGACCTCGCGACCGCCGTCGTTCGCCGTGCCCCCGTCTTCGAAGAGCGGCTCGACACGCCTGCCGCGGTGATCCGTGACGAGCTCGCTGCCGCCCTGGGCACCATGCCAGCCCGCGCCTCGGCCGAGGTGACCGTCGACGGATCCTGGACGCGCGACGGGCTGGCCGGCATGGAGCTCAGCTGGGACTGCGGGTATGGCCCACGGACGCGGGCGTGGCTCCTGCGGCCCGCTGGCGAGGACGGAACCCTCCCTGGCGTGCTCGCCCTGTTCGAGCACGGAGGGGTCAAACTCGCTGGGCGGGAGAAGCTCGCGGACGGACCGCGGGCCCCCGAAGGCGAGCTCGGAGCGGTGGTGCGGGCCTCGCGTCGGGCCTCTTATGGTGGCCGGGCCTGGGCCGAGGACCTCGCTCGTCGCGGGGCGGCCGTACTCGTCCATGATGCCTTCGGCTTCGGGTCGCGCCGGATCCCCGAGGATGGGGGGCCTGGCCGCCTCGCCGAGTCGGAGGTCGCCAAAGCGGCCGGGCTGCTGGGCGCCTCGTGGGCAGGACTGCTCGCCGGCGAGGATCGCCTGGCGCTCTCGGTGCTCCGCTCGCTTCCCGCGGTCGACGGCGCGCGCCTCGCCGCCGTGGGCATGTCCGGCGGTGGAGCTCGGGCAGGGGTACTGCGCGCGCTTGAGCCTCATCTGGCAGCAACCGTCGTCGTGACCATGATGAGCACGCTCGGCGCGATGTTCCCTGCCCACCTCGCGCGCCACGCGTGGACGTGGCTGAGCCCTGGACTCGGAGCCGCGGGAGACTGGCCGTCGGTGGTCGGCTCGTGGACCGAGCGCCCGCTCCTCGTCCAGTACGGGTTGGGCGATCCGCTGTTCCCCCGTTCAGGCATGGAGGCCGCCGACGCTCAGCTCCGGCGGCGGTTTGCCGCCCATGGCCACGAGGGGAACTACGCCGCCATGCTGCTTCCCTCGGGGCACGTCTTTACTCGTCAGATGCAGACTGCGGCCTGGGACTGGCTCGGAGAGATCTTGGGATTCGGGCCCCGTTGACCGGGAAAGCGCATACCAATAGAGTAGTGAGAAATCGGTTTCTCACTCTGGGAGCAGCGCGTGACCTCCGAGCTCGAGTTCTCCACCATCCCCACCCAGACGGGTCCGTGTGACGGCTCCGCCGAGCACCGGGCCAAGCGCCGCCGCATTCTGACGCTTCTGGACGAGGCCGGCCTCGACAGCGTCGCTCTGACTTCCCAGGCCGCCCTCGCGTGGTACCTCGAGGGAGCCCGCACGCACGTGAGCCTCGCCGCGCCACCGATCGTCGCCGTCGTCGTCTCCCGCGACAGGGATCGGGTGCATGTGACGTCCAACGAGTCCCACCGGCTCGCGGGTGAGGAACTCCCGGGTTGGGCCGAGGTTGTCGAGCATCCATGGCACGGGAATGTGGGGGCCGCAGCGGAGGCCGAGGCCCTGTCGTCGGGCGGCGCGCGCGAAGCCGACCTGGAAGCCGGGCTGAGAAGCGTCCGCCAGGAGCTGCTTCCCGCCGAGGTCGCACGCTTTCGGGAACTCGGTTCCGACGTGGCAGCCCTGCTGACGCGGACGCTCGAAACCGCTTCCCCGCACCAGTCCGAGCGCTCGCTCGCCGCACGGCTGTCGGGAGGGATCGTCGAGCTGGGCGCCGAACCCGTCGTCGTCCTGGTGGGAGGCGAGTCCCGCCGCCTCGAGCGGCACCCTCTGCCGACGGGAGCTCGGCTCGGCCGTCGGGCCATGGTCGTCGTGTGCGCCCGGCGCCGCGGCCTCATCCTCAACGCGACAAGGTGGATCCGGTTCGGGCCCCGCTCCGAGGAGGAGCGAGACGCCGACCTTCGGATTCTCCGGGTCGAGGCGGCCTTCCTCGAGGCGTCGCGGCCGGGCGGATCGCTCGCGTCGGCGTTCGCGGCCGGCACGCGGGCCTACGCCTTCAACGGCTTCGCCGAGACCGAGTGGGAGCGGCATCATCAGGGCGGCATTGCGGGCTACGCAGGCCGGGATCCCCGCGCGGCGCCTGGGGTCGACGTAGCGCTCGGCAGCGATGTCGCCTTCGCGTGGAACCCCACCGCCATCGGGTGCAAGGTCGAGGACACCATCCTCCGAACGGCGACCGGCCTCGACGTGCTCTCCGCCGACCCCACGTGGCCGAGCGTCTCATCCGACATCGGCGGCATCCTGGTCCCGCGACCCGACGTGCTCGAGCTCTAGTCGCCCGCGGCAACTTCCGCGCCGGCCTCCCCAACTTCCGCTCCGGCCTCCCCAACTTCACCGCCGCCCTCCCCAACTTCCGCTCCGGCCTCCCCAACTCCACCGACCTAGTCCTCGACTTCGAAGCCGCCGACGGCGGAGATCGCGCGAAATTTCAGGTGACCTCGGGACTGTGGCTTAAACGGTGTTTGGGTTCGGCCTGATTGAAAGGATCAGGCCG
>NZ_DAIUJO010000027.1:0-6316 GCF_036848755.1 Sinomonas sp.
GGCCTGCCCGGTCGCGCAGAACGGGCAGTTCATGCCGCAGCCCGCCTGGGAGGAGACGCAGAGAGTGATGCGGCCGGGGTAACGCATGAGGACCGACTCGACGAGGGCGCCGTCGAAGAGTCGCCACAGGAACTTGATGGTGTTGCCGTCGTCCGTGCGCAGGCGGCGGACCTCGGTGAGGAGCGGCGGGAACATCGCTCCGACGAGCTCCTCGCGGCCCGCCTTCGGCAGGTCGCTCATGCGTTCGGAGTCGGTGGTCCAGTGCTGGAAGTAGTGGGTGCTGAGCTGCTTCGCACGGAACGCCGGGAGGCCCAGTTCCTTGAGCTTCTCCTGCCGTTCCTTGAGCGTGAGGTCGGCGAGGTGCTGCGGCGGCTGCTTCACGCGAGGGGACGCAAACTGAAGGAGCGGCCGCCCCTCGGGCGTGCGCTGCTGCTCCCAGCCTTCGGCCGCGGGTCGAACCTGGGGGCGCGCGTCATCGGCGGGGCCCTCGCTCGCGGCGGCGGGGTTCCCGGCGGCAGGGCTCAGGGCACTGGGGATTCGCGTGGGGGAAGTCATCCCATCCATCATCCCACGCCGGTTTTCGTGAATCCCAATCGGGCGACTATGATTCCGCTCTCTCCCTCCCCCTTCTTCCCCGTCTCGGGTACAGATACTCCCCCCTCTCAGCGTTTCGGGAGCAGAAACTGCGCCTCCTCAGCCTTTCGGGTACAGGCGCCGCAACCACCCTCACGGCGAGGCACGACGGCGGGTTCCCCACCCCCGCTGGGCGGGGCAGCGCCGTCGTGCGCCAGGTGCATATCTGCACCCGAAACCCGCCAAACCGGGGAGTATCTGTACCGGAGACGGCCAGAAGGGGGAGTTTCTGTACCCGAGACGGCCCGCGCCGTGGCTCAGAGCTGGCCGGTCGCCGAGGGCTCGGCCGCCTGCTCCGCGTACAGCCTCGCGTAGGCGCCCCCTGCGATGAGGAGCTCGGCGTGCGAACCGTGCTCGACGATCCGGCCGCGGTCAACCACGTAGATGACGTCGGCACCCACGATGGTCGAAAGGCGGTGCGCGATCGCGATCGTCGTGCGTCCATGGGCCGCGGTGTCGAGGGCCTGCTGGACCGCGCGCTCGGAGATGGTGTCGAGGGCACTCGTCGCCTCGTCCAGGACGAGCACCTCGGGGTCCTTGAGCAGCACGCGCGCGATGGCGATGCGCTGCTTCTCGCCCCCGGAGAGCCGGTACCCGCGCTCACCGACGACAGTGCCGTAGCCGTCGGGGAACGAGACGATGGTGTCGTGGATGTTGGCGGCGCGGGCGGCCGCCTCGAGTTCCTCCTGGGATGCGTCGACCTTCGCGTAGCGCAAGTTCTCGGCAATGGTGGCGTGGAAGAGGTAGGTCTCCTGGCTCACGATCCCGATGTGGCCCACGAGCGACTCATGATCGATCTCCCGCACGTCCCGCCCTGCGAACCGGACCGATCCCGAGCTGGCCTCGTAGAAGCGCGGGATGAGGTAGGAGACCGTCGTCTTCCCGGCCCCGCTGGGCCCGACAAACGCGGCGAACTGACCCGGCTGGATCGAGAAGGAGACCTCTTCGAGCGTCGCCCGCTCCTCGCCGCGGGCGTCGGGATAGCGGAACGACACCTGATCGAACTCGACTTCCCCGAGCCGCGGCGCATCCACGGGCAGCGGCCGGGCGTCCGGAGCATCGACGATCGCGGGGCGCAAGTCGAGGTATTCGAAGATCCGGGCGAACAGCGCTCCGGAGGTCTGCAGGTCGAGTGCCACGCGCATGATAGCGATGAGCGGGAAGAGGAGCCGGGCCTGGACGGTCGTGAACGCGACGATCGTGCCCGCCGTGATGCTCACCGTTCCTCCCGCGAGGAGCCAGCCCGCAACGAGGTACACGATCGCCGGAATCGAGGAGAGGAAGATGCTCACGAGCGCGAAGAAGTACTGCCCGCTCATGGCCTGCCTGATCTGAAGGCCAACCAGATTGCGGTTCTCCGCGGAGTACCTGCCGATCTCATCCCGCTGGCGGTTGAAGCTCTTCGAGAGCAGGATGCCGGAGACGCTCAGCGATTCCTGGGTGATAGCAGTCATGTCGGAGAGGGACTCCTGCGTCCTCGTCGCGATCCGGGCCCGGACCTGACCGACCCGGCGCTGGGCCACGACGAGGACTGGCATGAGCAGCACGGCGATGAGCGTCAGCTGCGGGTTGAGCGCGAGCATCGCCACGAACGCGGCTACGACGGTGACGATATTCCCCACCACGCCCGAGACGGTGTTCGCCAGGACGTTGGCGACCCCGCCGACGTCGTTCTGCAGCCGCGACTGGATGACGCCCGTCTTCGTGCGCGTGAAGAAGCTCAGCTCCATCGACTGGAGGTGGCTGAACAGCTTCACCCGCAGCGAACCCATGACGGCGTTTCCGACCGTAGACGTGACATAGGTCTGCCACACGCCGAGCAGGGCGGAGATGACGTAGACGCCGATCATCAGGCCTACGAGCTCGGCGAGCCGCGGGAGATTGGGGTGGCCGCCGGGCGGGAACAGCCCGTCGTCGAACGTCCTCTGGGTGAGCAGCGGCGGGACGACGGAGAGCGCCGCCCCGGTCAGGACGAGGACAACGGTGAGGATCAGCGAATACTTGTGTGGCGCGAAGAGCTCTGAGATGCGCCGGAGGAGGTGCGGAATGCGCGGCGCCTCGGCGTTGAGCTTCTTCTGCAGGGCGGCATCGCCGCTCGAGATGCGGCCACCGCGGGCGACGGCGGGTGGGCGCCCGGGTACGTTGTGGGACATAGGCCTCCTCGGCTGGTCGGTCGTCTATTCGGCGAGGATGAGATAGAGCGCCTTGCGGGCCTCGTCGATGGCGGCCGCGGCCTTCGCCCTCTGCTCATCCGTCGAAGCGACTTTGAACTGATGGAGCACGCCCATGAACTTCATGGCACTTTCCATGAGGGCGTCGGTTTCCTCGCTCCGGCCGGGGGCGGCGTCCCAGGCCTTCCGCAACTCCTCGGCGTGGCCGGCGACGTACTCTCGCCCCGACTCGGTGAGGGTGTATTCGGTCCGCTTTCCTTCGCCCGCCTGCTCGACAAGGTCCTCGTCCACGAGCTGTTGGAGCGTGGGATAGACGGAGCCGGGGCTAGGCCGCCACATGCCGTTGGTGCGCTCGCTCGCAGCCTGGATGATGCCGTAGCCGGTGAGGGGCTGTTCGGTGAGGAGCGAGAGGATCATGGCCCTCACGTCGCCGCGGCTTGCGCGTCGGCCTCCCCGCGGTCCGAAGCCAGGCGGGAAGCCGTGGCCGCGCCCGAGCCCGGGGCCGCCGAAGCCTGGGCCGAACCCCGGCCCGAATCCGCCGGGGGCGCCGGGGCCGAAACCGCGGCCCTCGTGATGGTGGTGTTCTGGATGTCCGCGCATGGTGATCTCCTGATCGTTAACGGTATCCGGATCCGAGTGATCCGATCCATTAACGATATATCGCTGAATGTCTGAGAACAAGATGCAGAACAAAAATAGGCCCTGCACGCGGGAGCATGCAGGGCCGTGGTCTCTTCCGAGCGCGCTCAAGGCTTCCTCACCCGGTGGCGGCTCACGATCGAGACGCGGTTGAACGTATTCATCGTCGAAGCTGCCCAGCACAGGGCTGAGTAGGCCTGATCCCCGAGGACAAACCGTGCGGAGTCAAGCGAGGCCACCCGCTCGTCCTCGTCGGGCAGGAGCGTCACGGCCTCCGCGATCGTGAGGGCGGCCTCCTCGGCCTCGCTGAAGATGGATGTCTCTCTCCACGCCGGCAGGACGCGCAGCTTCACCGGCGCGACGCCAGCTTCCTCCGCAAGCCGCCCATGGAGGTCCAGGCAGTACGCGCACCCGTTGAGCTGGGAAATCCGCACGTTGGCGAGTTCCACGACGTCGCGCCCCACCCCTGCCGCCGCCGTCGCCTCGCGGACCGCCGCTGCGAGCGCGTTGAGCGCCTTCCACGAGGCCGGGTCGGCTTTGTCGAGGCAGAAGGCTGTGGTGGCGCCCGTCGTTTCGCTCATAGACGCATCCTTTCACCCGCCCCCCGTTGCGCCGTCACCTCTGTAGGGTGCGTGGGCGGGGACGGCGCAACGGGGGCGTCCGGCTACTTGCCCTGCCACCCCGTGTAGCACTCGGCGATGTACGCGCGGCCGTGCTCGGACTCGAGGAGCGAGCGGAGCTCCCCGAGCTGGCGTGAACGGAAGAACCCGTGGTTCTCCTCGGTGGGCACGGTGTGCAGGAGCGTGGTCATCCAGTACGAGAAGTACTGGGCCTTCCACACGCGATCCAGGGCGCGCTCGGAGTAGGTGTCGATGAGCGCCGTCGAACCCGTCTTGAAGTAGGAGTCGAGGCTTTCGAAGAGCAGCCGCACGTCGTGGAGGGCGAGGTTGAGGCCCTTGGCGCCGGTGGGCGGGACGGTGTGCGCGGCGTCGCCTGCCAGGAACAGGTTGCCGTGGCGCATGGGGGTGTGCACGAAGGAACGGAACGGCAGCACAACCTTGTCGACGACCGGCCCCTCCTTGAGCTCGAAGCCGTTGCCGTTCACGCGAAGGCGCAACTGCTCCCAGATCTGTTCTTCGGTCCAGTCCGCAGGGTTCGTCTTCGGGTCGCACTGGAAGTACATGCGCTGCATCGTGTCCGTGCGCTGGCTGATGAGGGCGAAGCCGTGTGCCGAGTTCGCGTAGATGAGCTCGGGGGCGCTTCGGGGAGCCTCGGTGAGGATGCCGAACCACGCGAACGGGTATTCGTTGAAGTACCACGTGCGGTCGGCCTCGGGGATCTGGAAGCGGCAATGCGAGCGTGATCCGTCCGCTCCGACGAGGATGTCCGCCTGGAGCTCCCACTCCTGGCCCTCGGAGTCCTTGAAGGAGACCTTGGGCCTGCCCGTCAGGTCGGTCACCTGGGTGTCCGAGCACGAGTACCGCACATCGCCGCCGTCGGCCTCGCGCTGTGCGGCGAGATCGTCGAACACGTCATTCTGCGGGTACAGCCACACCGACTGGCCGGTGAGGCCCTTGAAGTCGATCCGGTGCCCCTCGCCGTTCACGCGGAACTCAGTCCCCTCGTGCTCGTGGCCGTTGCGGAGCACGTTGTCGACGCCGGAGCCTACCAAGAGGTCGACGGAACCCGCCTCGAGGATGCCCGCGCGGATCGTGTGGGAGATGGCGTCACGGCTGCGGATTTCCACGACCGTGCTGTCGATCCCCGCGCGGTACAGCAGGTGGGACAGCATGAGGCCCGCCGGCCCCGCCCCCATGATCGCCACCTGGGTCTTGTGCGTCTTGCGCTCGGTCATCATCGTCACTCGCTTTCTTGTTCGGGCCACCCGTCGTTGGGCTCGGCTCCGGTGGTCTACTTCGAGTGTGCGCCGAATCACGACGACGGCGTTATCGAGTTTCCGTTGAACGGAAAGAGATGATGGGGTAGACGAGGGGTATCTGCACCCGAAACGCCTGAGAAGGCGTAGTAGCTGTACCCGAGACGACAAGTGGGCCGGGAGGGGGTCAGGGCGGGGGCGGAGTTGTCAGGGCGCTGGGGTCAGCGAGCCCAGCTGGCGCCCGATCCCTCGGGCCGCAGTCCGCAACGCGGGCACGATCTGGTGGATGCGCACCTCGGCGAGGGGAACGACGACGCCGATCGCCGCGACCGTGCGCCGCTGGCGGTCTTCGATGGGCACAGCGATGCCCCAGGTCTCCGGATCGACGACACCAGCGAGCTCCGCGTAGCCCCGCTCCGCCGCCGTCGCGAGAAGCCGGCGGACGGAGTCGGCGTCGACCTTCCCGGCCGGGTCCCGGAAGCGGGCAAGGTACGCGTTCTGCGCGGCCCTCGGCTGACCGGACATGAGTGCGATCCCAGCCGAGGAGACATGCACCGGCATGCGTCCGGCCACCTTCGCGCGGTTCGCGACGGAACCGCGGCGCGAGAGGCGTTCGACGAACAGGACGTCATCGCCCTGCAGGACCCCGAGGTTGACGTTCTGATTGAGAACCTGATGGATGTCGTCCATGAACGGGAGCGCGGCCTGGCGCAGGAGGAGGATCGGGGAATTGCGGTTCACGAGCTCCCACAGACGCAGGCCCAGCTGCACCTTTCCTCCCGGAGCCTGTTCGAGCAGCCGATGGTCCGCGAGCTGACGGACGAGCCGATGCGCACTCGTGAGCGGAAGGCCCGAACGCTCGGCCAGTTCCGTGAGGGGAAGCGAGCTGACACCCTCCGGGAACGCCTCGAGGACACGCACCACGCGGTCGACGACTGAGTCCCCCGAGCTTGAGTTGGCCACCGCCCGCCCTTCCGGCTTCCGGTTTCTGGCTTCT
>NZ_DAIUJO010000027.1:6416-26035 GCF_036848755.1 Sinomonas sp.
GGAAGGCCAGACCTCTCACTCTGCTCCCCCGACCGCTCCGAATGCAAGCCATGGCCTCACTTAGTCCAATCGGTTGAAATCTGAAGCGTTCCTCTTCCCGCGGATGCCCCCGTCGTCCAGACTGGTCTTGTTCCGTTCGTACACCGAGGATCGAAAGCAACGGCCGCAGGGCCACCCAGTGAAGCAGCCGCCGGGGCAGTTGCCGGACGTCCAGACGCCCCACCAGCGCCTGCTTTCGTCAGAAGAGCTGAGCCGATCCGTTCCGGCGCAGCTCCTCGCGGCGAGAGCTGACAACTTCATCATCGGAGGTTGCTCCCATGCCGGACCGTCTACCTCGCCGTCTTCAAGGCCTGCTCCGTGAATTCGTTTCCCGCGCCGAGGAGCTCATGCGCTTGCAGGAGCACATGAACGGGCTCCTCTCTGCCGTCGTCTCGATCGCGGAGGATCTGGCCCTCCAATCCGTCCTCGAACGCGTCGTCGAATCCGCGCGGGCACTGGTCGGCGCACGGTACGGTGCCCTCGGCGTCATCGAGGGCCACAGGCTGAGCCATTTCGTGACGGCGGGCGCCGACGAGGAAACCGCCCAGCTTCTGCGCGAGCTCACGGCAGGGGACGGCCCCCTCGGAGAGCTCCTGCGCAACCCTCGGCCGCTCCGCCTCCACGATCTCCGCGACCTTCCCATCTCGGCCGCCTTCCCGGCTGACAACCCGCCGCTGCACACTCTTCTGGAGGTCCCGATCCGGGTTCGGGACTCAGCCTTCGGAAACCTGTACCTGACCGAGAAGGAGGACGGCGAGGACTTCTCGATCGAGGACGAGGAGCTCGCGGCGGCCTTCGCTGCTGCCGCGGGCGTCGCAATCCAGAACGCGCGGCTCTACGACGACAGCCGACGCCGGCAACGCTGGCTCGAGGCGAGCATGGAGGCCAGCACGACCCTCATCGCATTGGGCGGCTCGGCCTCAGACGCCGATGCTCTCGTCGACGACCTTGACGCCTCCGCCGACCTCGACCTGGTTGCGGAGCGGGCCCTCCATGCCAGCGAGTCAGTGCTCGCGGTCATTGCCCGGCCTGCCGAGGAACGGCTCGAGGTCCGCACCGCCGTCGGCGCCACAGCCCTGATCGCGGGGGAAGACCTCCCCTTCTCGCCCGCCCTGCAGCAAGTCGACGAACAAGGCAGACCCGCCTTCATCGAGCACCCCGAGGAGGTCTTCGGACCGGAAGCCGCGGACAAGCTCGGCGCGATCCTCGCGGTGCCGCTCGGCCATAGCGGGATCGGGAACAGACTGCTCATCCTGGCCCGCTCCGAGGGCACCGGCCCCTACCCGCCGTCGGACCTCGAGTCCTCCACGGTGTTCGGCTCCCACGTCGGGCTCGCACTGGACCTCAACCGGGCGAATCGTCAGCGGGAGCACGCACTGCTCTCCGTCGACCGGGACCGCATTGCGCAGGACCTCCACGACCTTGTCATCCAGCGGCTCTTCGCCGCCGGCCTGAGTGTGCAGAACCTGCGGCGCTTCACGACCGATCCCACGGCTGAGGCCCGCATCACCAAGGTCACCGAGGAGCTGGACGAGACTATCCGAGAACTGCGGAACACGATCTACTCTCTCCGGACCGAGGAGGAGGCGGAGGAATCCTTCTCGCGGACCCTCCTGAACACGGTGCGGGAGGGCCTGCTCAACTCGCCGATCCGCCCCCGCATCAGTGTGGCGGGCCGAATCGATGACGTTCCCGGGCCGATAGCCCGGCAGCTCCTCGCCGTCGTCTCCGAGGCCGTGAGCAATGCGGTGCGGCACTCGGGGGCCCAGGGAGTCAGCGTCTCGGTGACGAGCGACGACGCCTCGCTCGAGGTAGTCATCGAGGACGACGGCCGCGGATTCGCCGATCCCGAGCGCCTGAGCGGGCTCGCGAACATCGAGCACCGCGCCGAGACGCTCGGCGGGACCAGCGTGTTCGAGAGCACGCCGGGCGAAGGGACGAGGATCACCTGGCGCGTCCCTCTGCCGGAATAGCGCTTGCCGAAGAGGGCCTACGCGTGCCCGGCCTGGGCCAGATACAGGGCCGCCTGCGTCCGCCGCTCGAACCCGAGCTTGGCGAGCAAGGAGGAGACGTAGTTCTTGACCGTCTTCTCCGCCAGCCGGAGCTCCTCGCCGATCTGGCGGTTCGTCAGGCCATGGCCGATGAGTTCGAGGACGCGGCGCTCCTGAGGACTCAGGACGTCGAGCCGCGGATCAGTCGTGGCTCGGGCCACGATTCCCTTCAGTGCTGCATCACGGAGGATGGGGTCGAAGAGCGATTCACCCTTGGCTGCACGACGAATGGCGTTGGCGAGGTCGTGGCTGCGGATCTGCTTGAGCACATAGCCGGAAGATCCCGCGAGGATCGCGGCGCGGAGGGCCTGGTCGTCGTCGTAGCTCGTGAGGATGAGGCAGCGGATCCGCGGATCCACGGAGCGAACCTCCCGGCAGACCTCGATCCCAGTGCCGTCGGACAGGCGCCCGTCCAGCACGGCGACGTCGGGCCTCAGTGCCGGGATGCGGCGTGCGGCCTCGTGGGCGGAATCGCTTTCGCCCACGATGTCCATCCCCTCGTGCTCGAGCAGGTCGCGGAGACCCTGACGCACGAGCTCGTGGTCGTCGAGGATGAACACGCGGATCGCGTCGACGCGCGTTTCCTCCACTGCAGTTGGCGTTGTCATGCCGAGACCGTCTCCCATCGCTTCAATGCCTCCCCCTACTTCCCGAGCCCCCACTCGTGGCTGCGCGGACAGCGGACCCTCAGGCCCTTTGTCCGAGCAGCAAGCTCTCAGTCTGCGGCCGGCGCGGCCCGGGCGCTAGGGACCAAAGTCGGTGGTCGGCCGTCGTCGTGCGCTCGGACGCAGGCTCCGCCACGCCGAAATTAACCTCAATGAGGCCGAATAGGGACTTTCAGCCCTATAGTGCCGCGCGTCACATGGGGGATCCTACTGGAGGTGCTTTTCCCACGGGTCCTCAGAGCGCGAGGCCGAGGGAGGCACAGTCCGCCCTCGCTGGGGATCAGGCAGCGGTTCCCGCGGACACAGATCGATGTATGTTCTTGGGTCGCACTGCGCACGCAGCACTGCGGCCGTGGAAAGGAGCCGGCATGTTCGCCGACACCCCCGCCACCGTTCGTCCCCGACTCCACGCACTGCCCTCCGAGCCGGAAAGCTCACGATCCCGCGCCCTCCGGGCGCACCCCTCGAACCATCAGCCCTCCCCGGGCTCCCAGCCACAGCCGCCGGTCGACGACGACCTCGTCTCCCGCTGGGACCGACTCCGACTCGTACTGGTCAACCAAGGGCTCAGCGACCGCGAAGCCCGCACAGAAGTGGCCCGCATCGCGGCGGCCGAGGTCTGGGACGAGTTCGCCGAGGAATTGCGGCGGCATCGCGCCGCCGGGCGCCAGTCCGATGCGAACGCACTCGCCGTCGGCCTCCGCTCGATGCAAGGCGTGACGCAGCCGATCCTGCGCCACCCGGGGGACGTCACGGTCGCACGCTCCGCCCTGGGGCGCGCCCGTCGCCGCCTCAGCCACAACGGCAGCCTGCTCGACCGGCTTCAGGAGCGCCCCAACCCGCTGCGGCGCGCCGAGCACGCGTTCCGGATCCTCGAGGCATTTCTGCGGCTCGCCTGATTCCGCGGGGCCAACGGCCCCGCGGCCCACAGGCGGCTCGCGCGGGTGACGACGGAGTCGCCGCGCGGGCTCAGTGTTCCCCCAGATCGTCCGCAACCCGCCGCAGGTCCTGACCCCAACCGACCGACCGGTTCCGACGGGGTGAGGCTGCCTCGAAGTTCGAGAGCGCCTCCGCGATGGACTCCAGGGCGAGCGAGATGTTCGTCTTCACACGGGCGTACCCCTCTTCGGAGCGGGGGTCCGCCGAGGCCCCCTTGAGCAATTCGGCGCCAGCCCGCAGGACCAGCGAGGCTTCGAGCTCATTCATGGGTTCCGCCATCAGCCGCGTAGGCGGCGGCAATCCCAGGCCACGACGCCTCGAACACCGTTCCACCGCCCGGCATCACCATGTAGGCGAAGAACTCCTCGTCGAACGTCACGATCCCCGAGTCGACTGCCTCGAGCTTGGCCCTGATCAGGGAGGACAGCTGCCGCCAGCGTCGGCGCGCCACCTCTTGGGCGGTCCGTGAACCCGGAGGCGTGCCGTCCTGCGCCAGCGGGCTTCCTGCACGGCCCGACGACGGCGCCTCCGAGCCCGGAAGGGACAGCACCAGACGGAAGCGACGGTCGTCGGAGCTGAAGGCGACCGCGGCCTTCCCCTGCTCGGAGGCGCAGCGGAAGCCGTAGGCACCGTGATCGGTGAGCATGACCTGGATCTCCGCTTGAGACGCGGAACAGCTGACGGTGGCACCCCGGACATAATTGCTTGTCATGATTCAGAGTACGCCCGGCTTCACTCGGGCGGGCGGCCACCTCGGGCTCCCGGCGGGTGGCCGGGCATCGGCTCAGAACGGGTACTCCGGCACCTCCGGGCGCATCGTGAGCCACTGGACATCGGTGAACGCCTCGATGTTCGCCGCCGCGCCGCCGAAGCGCGATCCCGTGCCCGAGACGCCCACGCCCCCGAACGGTGCGTTCGCCTCGTCTGAGACCGTCTGCTCGTTGAGGTGCACCTTGCCGGAGCGGACTCGGTCGGCAATCTTCATCGCCATGCCGAGATCGCCGACGATGCCCACGGACAGCCCGTACTCGCTCGCGTTCACCATGCCGACCACCTCGTCGATCGACGAGAATCGCGTGACCGGCGCGACCGGCCCGAAGATCTCCTCGACGAACGCGGGGTTCTCGAGCGAGAGGTCGGCCAGGACGGTCGGGCGGTAGAAGAGCCCCTCGAACGTCCCGCCCGCGGTAAGCCGCCCCCCTTGCACCACGGCATCCTGCACGATGCCGTCGATCTTGTCCCGTTGCCGTTCGTCGATCACGGGGCCGAGCGCCACCTCACCGCTCGCGGGATCGCCCACCGGGAGGTTGTCGGCCTTGGCGGAGAGTTCGGCGACATAGTCGTCGTAGAGGGACTCGTGGACGAAGTGCCGCCCCGTCGTCATGCAGATCTGCCCCTGGTGCATGAAGGAGCCGAACGCGCCGGCCGACGCGGCCTTGGAGAGCTCCGAGCCCGGGAGCACGATGAGGGCGCTGTTGCCGCCGAGCTCAAGGTGGACGCGCTTGAGCAGGCGCCCGCCGAGCGCACCGACTTTGCGGCCGGCCGCCGTCGACCCCGTGAAGGAGATGGTGCGCACCTCGGGGGCCTCGATGACTTCGGCGCCCACGGCGGCGTCGCCGGGGAGGAGCGAGAGGACCCCTGCCGGAAGACCGGCCTCCTCGAAGATCCGCATGAGCGCCACCCCGCCGCAGACCGCCGTGCGTGGATCCGGCTTGAGGAGGACGGCGTTGCCCAGCGCGAGCGCCGGCGCGACCGAGCGAATCGAAAGGACGAGCGGGAAGTTGAACGGCGCGATGACGCCGACGACGCCGGCCGGGCGCCGTCGCGCGAAGGACCAGCGGTCCTCGTCCGAGGGAAGCACCTCTCCGTGGGGATGCGAGGGAAGGGCCGCGGCCTCGTAGGATTCGCTCGCGGCAAGGTGCGTCTCGAGGGCGGCTTTGGGCGGGATGCTGCCCGACTCGCGGACAATCCAGTCTTGGACCTCCGCGGCATGCTCCTCCCACAGCTGGCCCGCGCGGCGCAGGACGGCGGCGCGCTCCTCTGGCCGCGTCGCGGCCCAGTCCCGCTGGACGTCCTCGGCGAGCGTTGCGGCGCGGAGCACGTCATTGCGGCTCGCGATCCCCGCAGAACCGAGGACCTTGCCCGTCGCGGGCTCGACGACGTCCCGCACCAATCCCGTGGAGTCGGTCCAGCCGCCGACGTTGATCCTGCCGCCCCAGAGTTCTGCATCGAGAAGAGCCATGGCGTTCCTCCTGCGCCTCGCGGAATTGTCGGCCTTCGAGTTGGAGAGGGTCCGACCCGCCTTAATCCAACAAGTGCCGGGCAGGGAAGGGAAGGGGCGAGAAGGGACGGCCTACGCCACCCCTGCCGCGCGCGCGGCGTCGGCGATCCCGGCCGCGGCCTTCCGCAGCTCGGGGACGAGCCGCTGAACCTGTGCCTCCCGGTCCTCCTCGCCGTCGAGCCTTGCCGAGAGCCCGAGGTTGATCGCCGCGAGAGTGCGCCCTTCTCCTGCTGCTCTGTGTCGCGCTCCTGGTGCTCTGTGTCGCGCCCAGACCGTCCCTCAGAGGCATAACCGTCCCGCACATGCAGCGGTCATGCCCTCTGGGGACGGTCGTAGCCATCGCGACCGTCTCAGCCCGCGAGCCAGCGCGGTCACCGGGATCTTGCCGGCGTTGAGGAGATCGGCGTCGATCTGGTCGCCCCTGGCCTCCGGACCCATGCCGAGCATGCCGTTCTCCGTGTGGAGCGTGATGTTCTGCTCATCAGTGAGGACACCTCGGATGCGAGGCGGTCCCGCCGGCGTTCGATTCGAGGGCGCGTGGCGCAGAGCTTCCGCCTAGGGGGGTCTGACAGTCCCTTCCTCCGACTGCATCACGAGGCGTAGTCATGGAGTCACAGGCACCGACAGATCAGGAGAACATCCCCATGCGCTACCGCAAACTCGGCAGTTCCGACCTCGAAGTCTCGGAGATCTCGCTCGGCTCCTGGCTCACGTTCTCGGGCGGTGTCGAGGCCGAGCAGACGAGAGCCTGCACCGAGGCAGCCTTCGACGCCGGGATCAACTTCTTCGACACCGCGAACGTCTACGGGCGAGGCGCTGCAGAGACGGCGTGGGGTGAGATTCTCTCGAAGCACCCCCGCGATTCCTACATCCTCGCCACGAAGGTGTTCGGCGAGATGTCCGACACCGACTCCGGACTGTCGGGAGAGCAGATCGCGAAGCAGATCGACGCCTCGCTCACCCGCCTGCAGACCGATTATGTGGACCTCTACCAGGCTCACCGCTTCGACGCTTCCGTGCCGATCGAGGAGACGGTCGAGGCGTTCCAGAAGGTCGTCGAGCAGGGCAAGGCACGCTATCTCGGATTCAGCGAATGGACGCCCGAACAGATCCAGGCCGCGATCGACATCGCGGGCCCGGACCTCTTCGTCTCCTCCCAGCCGCAGTATTCGATGCTGTGGCAGGCGCCGGAAGCCGAGGTGTTCCCCCTGTGCGAGGCGAACGGCATCTCCCAGATCGTCTGGTCGCCGCTCGCGCAGGGCGTCCTGACGGGCAAGTACAAGCCCGGGCAGCCGATCCCCTCGGACAGCCGGTTCGCGAGCGAGACGATGAACGTCTCGAAGGACCGCCTCATCACCGAGCCGATCCTCGAGGCCGTCCAGCGGCTCGTGCCCATCGCCGAAGGCTCTGGGATGAACCTTCCCACGATGGCGCTCGCGTGGGTCCTGCGGCGGAGCGAGCTCGCCTCCGCGATCACCGGCGCGTCGCGCCCCGAGCAGGTCCATGCCAACGCGTCGGCGTCGGGGGTCGAACTCAGCGGGGACGTGCTCAGGGCCATCGACGAGGCGCTCGGGGACGTCGCAGTCAAGGGTCCCGCGCTGGCGCCGAACGCGCAGACGGGCGTGAAGCACCGGTAGCAGACCCACGGGGAGGACGACGACGGCAGGCGAGTGCCGGCGTCGTCCTCCTTTTCGTTTAAACGGCTCGCATCCAAGGGCTCTCATCCCAAGGCCTTGAACAGAAGGCCTTGAACAGAAGGAGGTGTGAGCCCTACCATAGGTGAGCGATATTAGAACTTCGTGTTCCATTATAGAACGCCGAGTTTGGACTAGCCACAACGAAGTGAGGAAAGCCCGTGCAGTTCCACCACCACGGATACGTCTCCGGTGACCCGCGTATTCAGCCCGCCGCCGGCGTCGGCATCGATCGGCCCGAAGAGCTACCGGACGAGGTCGACGTTCTCATCGTGGGCACGGGCCCGGCCGGCATGATCACCGCCGCCCAGCTGTCCCAGTTCCCGGACATCACGACCCGCATCGTCGAGCGCCGTGGAGGGCGGCTCGCCATCGGCCAGGCGGACGGCATCCAGGCACGCAGCGTCGAGACCTTCCAGGCCTTCGGCTTCGCCGAGCGGATCATCGCCGAGGCCTACCGCATCACCGAGATGGCCTTCTGGAAGCCGGACCCCGCGGATCCGTCGCGCATCGTCCGCGGCGGTCGAGCGGTCGACGACGAGATGGGCATCAGCGAATTCCCGCACCTCATCGTCAACCAGGCCCGAGTGCTCGACTACTTCGCCGACGTCATGGCCAACTCGCCCACCAGGATGAAGCCGGACTACGGTCTCGAGTTCCGTGGCCTGAGTGTCGACGACGGAAGCGAGTACCCCGTCAAGGTCACCCTTGCCCACACGGTGGGCGAGCGCGAAGGCCAGGAGCGCACCGTGCGTGCCAAGTACGTGGTCGGCGCGGACGGCGCCCGCAGCCGGGTCCGGCAGTCGATCGGCTGCACGCTCGCGGGCGATCAGGCCAACCATGCGTGGGGAGTCATGGACGTCCTCGCCGTCACGGACTTTCCCGACATCCGCGAGAAGTGCGCCATCCAGGCTGAGAGCGGCAGCATCCTGCTGATCCCCCGCGAGGGCGGCCACCTCTTCCGCATGTACGTGGATCTGGGCGAAGTAGCCGCGGACGACCACGGCGCTGTCCGCCAGACGACGATCGAGCAGATCATCGCCAAGGCGAACGAGATCATGCACCCCTACACCGTGGAGGTGCGCAACGTCGCGTGGCACAGCGTGTACGAGGTGGGCCACCGTCTCACGGACCGGTTCGACGACGTCCTCCCCGAGCACCTCGGCACACGCACCCCCCGCGTCTTCATCACCGGGGATGCATGCCATACCCACAGCGCCAAGGCCGGCCAGGGAATGAACGTCTCGATGCAGGACGGGTTCAACCTCGGCTGGAAGCTCGGCCACGTGCTCGAGGGCCGCAGCCCGGAGACCCTCCTCTCGACCTATTCCGCCGAGCGCCAGGTCATCGCGAAGAACCTGATCGACTTCGACAAGGAGTGGTCCACGCTCATGGCGAAGAAGCCCGAAGAGTTCGAGAATCCTTCGGAACTCGAGGACTTCTACGTTCGCACCGCGGAGTTCCCGGCGGGCTTCATGACCCAGTACGCGCCGTCCATGCTCATTGCGGAGGCATCGCACCAGGATCTCGCCACGGGGTTCCCGATCGGCAAGCGCTTCAAGTCGGCCCCGGTCGTCCGGGTCTGCGACACCAACCCGCTGCAGCTCGGCCACCAGGCGAGCGCTGACGGCCGGTGGCGCATCTACGTCTTCGCGGACTCCGCCCCCGCAGGCGCCCCGTCACCCGTTGCGGAATTCGCGGAATGGCTCCAGAGCTCGCCCGACTCGCCGCTTGCCGCGACGCCGGCCGGCGCGGATCAGGATGCCTGGTTCGACGTCAAGGTGATCTACCAGCAGGACCACACGGGCGTCGACGTCAACGCCGTGCCCGCGGTCTTCAAGCCGCAAGTCGGTCCCTTCAGGCTCACCTACCTCGAGAAGGTCTACGGGACCGACCCGAAGGCCGACATCTTCGATATCCGCCGGATCGACCGCGGGGGCGTCGTCGTCGTCGTCCGGCCGGACCAGTACGTGGCGAACGTCCTGCCACTCGCCGCCACGGCCGAGCTGGGCGCGTTCTTCGCGCCCATCCTCAGCGCACGGAAGCCGGAGACGGTCTAGCCTCCGGCCGCAAGCCGTCGTTGCCCGGCGAGCGGGAATTCCCTGCGCGTCGAACCGATCCGGTCGAGGTCTAGGTCGGCGACGACGAGCCCTGGGACCGAGCCGAGCTGTGCGAGCACGGCCCCCTGCGGATCGACGACCAGGCTGTTGCCGATCGAGACCGGTGGCGCCTGGCAGGCACCGGCCACGAACACCGCGTTGTCGATCGCGCGGGCCGCGGCGAGCGTCCGCCACTGTTCCGTCTTGAGCTCGCCGGGCACCCAGGAGGCACCGAGCGCGAGCACTTCGGCGCCAGCCCCGCACAACGCGGCCGGGAGCTCCGAGAACCGCAGGTCGTAGCACGTCATAAGCCCGACGACGGTGCCGCCAGCCCTGAACGTGACGGGCTCGGCGTTCGGGGCCGGAGAGATGAAGTCCGATTCTCGCTGCCCCTGCGCATCGAACAGGTGGATCTTGCGGTAGGCGGCGGCCAGCGTCCCGTCAGGGGAGAAGGCAGCGAGGGTGTTGTAGGGCCGGAGCGGGTCGGGGCTGGCCTCCACCACTCCCGCCACGAGCGTGACGCCGTGGCGGTGAGCGATGGAGGCCAGCTTCGTGCATACCGAACCGTCAAGCGGCTGGGCGGCACGGGCAAACGACTCGTCGAGCCGCTTCTTCTCGTAGGTCGCGTATTCCGGGAACAGCACGAGCTCCGCGCTGGCCTCTGCAGCCTCTGCCGTCAGCTGGGCGATCGCGGCGAGGTTCGCCGCGACGTCGTCGGTGGAGGCAGGTTGGGCAACGGCGACACGCACGCTGTGCGTCCTTTCGAATCAGACGAGTGCTGCTTCAGCAGTCTGCATCTCGGGCGGCGCCTTGCGGAAACCGCGCGTGATCGTGGCAAGCACGACGATGCCGACCGCGAGCCACGAGAGACCGAGCGTCAGGGCGTTCGAGTCGAGCTGCGAGAGCAGGTACGCGCAGATGATCGCTCCGATGGCCGGCACCACAAGATAGCTCACGCGGTTGAGCCGTGCGCCGCGCTTGGTCTCGCGCACGTAGTGGAAGACCACCGAGACGTTCACGAGCGTGAAGGCGGTGAACGCGCCGAAGTTGATGAACGACGTCGAGGTTGAGACGTCGAGGAACATCGCGATGAGACCGACCGCACCCGTGATGGCAATGTTCGTGACGGGCGTGCGGAAGCGCGGGCTGAGGCGGCCGAACACCCTCTTCGGCAGAACCGAGTCCCGGCCCATCGCGTACATGAGCCGGGACGCGCTCGCCTGGGCCGCGATGCCGGAGGCGAACTGGGCGACGACCAGCCCTGCGAGGAACACGGCGGCGAAGAGGTTTCCTCCGATCTGGACGGCGAGCTCGGTGGCCGCGGAATCAACATTGGCGAAATCGCCACCCGGATGGACGAGCTGGGCGACGTACGAGACGACGATGAAGATGCCGCCTCCGATGAGCGCGACGAGCATGATCGCCCGCGGGACCGTCTTCTGCGGCTCGAACGTCTCCTCCGTGAGCGTCGTGACCGCGTCGAAGCCGAGGAATGAGTAGGCCGCGATCGCGGCTCCTGCCGTGATGGGCCCGAAGCCCGTGCCCGGGTTCGCGAACGGCGTCGCGCTGAAGAGGCTTCCGGAGCCGTGCGGGCCCATGATCGATCCGATGGACAGCACGACGAACAGGAGGATGACGAGCAGCTGGAACGCCATGAGAAGGAAGTTGGCCTTGTCTGCGACCTTGATGCCGAGCACGTTGAGCAGCGTGGTCAGGACGATATAGGAGATGATCCACACCGGCATCGGCACGGTGGGGAACGCCGAGCCGAGGTACGAGGCGCCGATGAGCCAGATGACCATGGGAAGGAAGACGTAGTCCAGGAGCATGGCCCAGCCCACGAGGAAGCCGACGCGAGAGTCGATCGTCTTCCTCACGTAGGTGTACGCCGAGCCGGCGACCGGGTGGGCGACCGACATGCGACCGTAGCTGTGCGCCGTGAACAGCATCGCGACGAGGGCGACCAGATACGCCGAGGGGGTCGCCCCGCCCGTCGTCTGCGCGATCACGCCGAAGATGCCGAGGACAATGAGCGGCGCAAGGTACGCCAGCCCGAAGAGGACGAGCGACGGCAGCCGCAGCGTCCGAGTGAGGGTTGCCGATGAATCGGTCATGGAGTGCTCCTGATGGGGGCGGGAGCCACGTCGACGTGGCCGGTGGATTCGGAGGGGGAAGTCGCGGGCTGCCAGGTTGCCGGGTCGATTCGGCCCTGGTAGACGGGAAGCGGGATCGCAGGTTCGCCGGGGCGGAATTGCGACCACATGCGGTTCACGCCAGCCGTGCCGTGGGTGCGCACGCGTGCGACGGCAGCGAGGTCGAGGTCCGCTGCGAGAAGCGCGGGCGCGGCGTCGGGAGCCTCAGCGAGGGCCTCTCCCTCGGGGTCCACGATGATGCTGCGGCCCATCCCGGTCGGTCCGGCGCAATTGACACTCACGACGAAGACCTGGTTGACGATCGCGTTTGCCCGGGCGAGCACGAGCTCCTGCGCCCGGTCCGCCGTCGTCGTCTTGACGACGTTGAGGATGACTTCCGCGCCCATCCAGGCAAGCTGTCGGGTCGTCTCCGGGAACCAGGCGTCGTAGCAGATGTTGAGCCCAACTCGGCCGAGGCCGTCGAGGTCGACGACGACGAAACGGTTGCCGGGTTCGTACGGCTCGTGGGGGCGCCAGGGAAAGATCTTCCGGTAGCTGCCAGCGAGCCTGCCCTCGGGGGAGAGGACGATCTGCGTGTTGAACAGCTCACCGTGCGGCCCGAGTTCGCAGACGCTGCCGGGGACGAGCCAGACCCCGAGCTCAAGCGCGAGTGCGCTCAAGGCCTCGACGCGTGGCCCGTCCAGAGGTTCGGCCGCTCCGCGAAGGGCCCCCTCTCGCTGGAGGTCGGGAACGCCGTCCCCGAACAGGTGCAGCTCGGGGAAGACGACGAGCCGGGCCTCGGGGTGGCGCTCGAGGGCGCGCCGGGCTTCGTCTGCGAAGCCGGCGACCGGTGCGCCGATGAGCTGCGGCCGCGCCTGTGCGGCCACAAGGGGAAGAAGACGTTGCAAGGTAGACCTCGTCTTTCGGTGTGACGTCAGCCATAATAGATCAAGCTGAACCATTAAAGGAACAGGAGCTTGGGATGACCCACGCCGATGCGGAGTCAGAGCTTTCAAGCACCCGGAATGAACACGGGGGCCCACTGATCGAGGATGCGGCGCTCTCGGGCATCGGGAGGCGCAGCGCCATTGACGCGGTCCGGATGAGGATCGGCATGGCCATCCGTCTCGGGCTGCTCAGCCCCGGCGAGCGGCTGCCGGACAAGGACGACGTCGCGCTGGGCCTTTCGGTGAGCCCCATGACCGCGCGGCGCGCGCTCGCCTCGCTCGCAGACGACGGCGTGGTCGTCCGGCTGCGGGGACGAGGCGGCGGAACCTTCGTCGCCGAGGAGCCGCCGGCCGACGTCCTCCGCGGACTCACCATGCCGGCCTCGGAGTTCCAGCAGATCCATCGGCTCATCGACCGACGCATGCTCTTGGAGAGCGCTGTCGGACACTTCGCGGCACTGAATGCGACCGGAGAGCAGCTCGCCGGCCTCGAAAGGCTCACCGCGCACATGGCCGCGACAACCGGCTGGTCCGAGTACCACCAGTACGACGCCGCATTCCATGAACTCGTGGGACAGGCGTCCGGCCTCGGAACGGCCATCGAGGAGTACCGGCAGTCGTTGGACGAGCTGTACGCCTTCTTCGTCCCCTACCCGATCGATGAGCTTCACGTCGCCAACCGCGACCACGCGGCGCTGACCGCGGCGCTCAGGGAGGGCGACGTCGTCGCCGCGGCGGCAATCTCCAAGAAGCATGTTGAGACGCTCCACCGGACGATGGTGGTGGGGCTGCTCAGCGAGTGATGTGACTTCGCCGCACAAGACGCAGCGTGCGAGAATGCGGCCCGTGCGCCACGGCTATCGATCCGACGCTGCGGCCGCCAAGAGGCCCTCCGGGCGAAGGCGGCTCCGTCGGCGCGCCAGAATGCGGCGCAGGCTCCTCCTGGGGCTGGGCCTCGCCGCCGTCCTGCTCTCCTTCGGGGCCGTCCTCTGGGGCAGCACTCTCCCCCACTCCGGCTTCAGAACGAGCGCCGCCGTACCCTCGCCGTCGGCTGATGGCGGGGCGCGCTCGAGCGAGGTCCCACCCGCGTCGCCCTCGCCCCTAGAGATCACGGCGTCGGCGGCCCCTTCAGCGAGTGTCGCGACGCCCGTGCCTGGCTCGCCGCCGAGCACGGTCGCGGCCGCCCCGGGAACGGCTCAGGCCCCGCGTGTGCCCGGATTGCAGCAGACAGCCGCGGCCGCTCCCGCCGCGTCGCCTGCTGCTGCCCTCGGCCCCTCGACGTCGCCTGCGACGAGCCCGGCGCCAGAGGCTGCGGCATCCCCGACTGCAACGCCGAGCAAGTACTCCCCGCTCTTCTCGCTCGGCGGCCTCCTCGGCGGGAAGCCGTGCCCTTGACGCACGGCTTCCCACCCCAGCGGGGCGGCTGGCCTAGCGGCCGCCCTCGATCTTGCGGCTGCGCTGCTGGACCGCCTGGTCGCCATAGGGATAGACGTCGAGCTCTGGCTCGCTGACCTTCGTGAGCCGCTCGGTCTCCTCCTGCTCAAGCTGCAGGGCATCGGCCTTGAGGTTGTCCGCGAGCTGCTCGCGCGTCCGCGCCCCGAGGATCACCGAGGTGACCGCGGGCCGGTCCGCGAGCCAGCGCAGCGCGACCTGGGCCGACGAGACACCGTGGGCGTCTGCGATCTCGCGGACAGCGTCGATGATCTCCCACGTCCGGGACTTCGCGTTGCGCGGCTCCCACGCCTCCATCCCGCGTTGAGGGTTCTCGCCGAGCCGCGTAGCACCGGTAGGCGCGGTGTCCCGCCGGTACTTGCCGCTCAGCCAGCCGCCGCCGAGGGGAGACCAGGGCAGGAGGCCGATGCCGGCGTCGAGCGCCGCGGGCACGATCTCGGACTCGATGCCGCGGACGAGCAGGCTGTACTGCGGCTGAAGCGTCACCGGAGGCTCCCAGCCGTGCGCCTTCGCCTCGTAGACGGCCTTCGTGAGCTGCCATCCCAGGAAGTTCGAGAATCCGTAGTAGCCGATCTTGCCCGAGGCGACGGCGTCGTCGAGGAAGCGCAGCGTCTCCTCGATCGGCGTCAGCGGATCCCACGCGTGCATCTGGTACAGGTCGATGTGGTCGACGCCGAGCCGCCGCAGCGACGCGTCGAGCGCCGTGCGCAGGTGCCGTCGGGACGTTCCGAGGTCGTTCGGCCCCTCGCCCATCGGGAACCTGCCCTTGGTGGCGATGACGAGCCGATCGCGGCGCCCCGGGTCCGCGGCGAGCCAGCGACCGATGATCTCCTCCGACGTCCCAGCGGTGTAGACGTCGGCGGTGTCGATGAAGTTGCCTCCTGCGGCGACAAAGTCGTCGAGGATAGCGTGCGACGTCGATTCGTCGGCCTCGTGGCCAAACGTCATGGTGCCGAGGCAGAAAGCTGAGACGACGGCGCCGCTGGCGCCGAGATTGCGGTATTCCATCACGATCCTCCGTGTGAGGTTACTGAGTGGGCCGCGTTCCAGCCTATTCAGTAATCAGACCCGGGAGAAGGCTTTCCCTGTGGAATTCTTCGGCGGAAGCGTGATGATCCCTGCCCGCTGGAAGAGGAGCTTGGCGAGCCCACGGCCGTCTCCGAGGGCGAGCCCGTGGTCTTGCGGCCTGTGGCGCAAGGTACTGCGCGAACTTGTCGGTCGAAGCCAGCTTCTTCTGCCGGACGGCCTCGCGCAGGAGCCGGTCCACGACGGCAAGGGGCGTCCGGTTCGCGAGGAGGTCGGCGACGGTGCGTTCGACCGTGAGCACGGGGACGCGGTCGACGACCGTCACCTCCCCGGGGGTGAGCGCGTCCGCCCGGAGGACGACGCCCGGGAGCCGGGTTCGGCGCCGGTCCGGCACGATGAACTCGTAGCTGCCGGAGCGGATGCTGCCGATTCCGTGCAGGAGGGCCGCACTCTCGCCGGACGCGACCACGGACGGCGCGCCCGTCGCCGTCGTCGGCTCGACCGGAGCGGCGAGCATGAGCCAGCGGGCGACAAGGCCTTCGAGCCGGGGGTCGCCGGCGGGTGCCATCCGGTAGACGCCTTGGGCGACCCGGACGACGGCGCCCAGAGACGCCAGGCGCGACATCTGCTTGCGGCTGATGCCCGCCCTTTCCGCCTGTGCCGTGGTCACGAGTCCCCAGCGGTTGCCCGAGGCTTCAGCGAGACGAGCGATCAGATCCGAGGTCATGTCCATCCTTGCGAGTCCCTGCGCGAAGGGGCCGCGGAACCGGCTGCCCCCCATTCGGCGCTGTCCAGACGGCCGTGCCGCTAGTACTCGCACGTCCAGCCGGAGCCGCGTCCTCAGTGAGACTAGGCTCGGTACGATCGACGTCCGTGGACTCGACCCATGAACTCAGTGGTGCTCGGCCGCCGTCTCCGTCCTGCGCACGGGCGTGCCCCGAGGTGGTACCGCGGAAAGACACATTTGTCTCAGGGTTTGCGGCAAGCGGGGCCTCAGTGTTGGCGCACGCAAGCTACTCCCCCGCAGCGGCCCGGGTGAGTTCCTCGATCCGCTCGGTGGCGGCCCAGCTCGCCAAGAGCTGCAGCGACTCGGCTGACTTCGATCCCGGCTCGGCGGGGTAGACCGTCAGCGTCAGGCCGGGATCCTCCGCAAGTTCCATCGCCTCGAACAGGAGCTCGATGTCTCCGACCACCGGATGATGGAAATGCTTGTTGCCCGAATAATGGCGGCGCACATTATGCGCAGCCCAGCGGGTGCGGAATTCGTCGCTGCGCATCGACAGCTCGCCGATGAGATCCGCGAGGCCCTTGTCATACGGATTGCGGCCCGACTCGGTGCGAAGCATCGCGACGTTGTTGTTGGCCGCAAGATTCCAATCCGGGTAGAAGTCCCGCGCCCGCGGGTCGAGAAAGATGAACCGGGAATGATTCGCCGGGCGGACCGGGTCCGTATAGAGCTGCGAATAGAGGGCCGCGCCCAGACGATTCGTCGCGAGGATGTCCATGCGGCCGTTGCGCACGAAGGCGGGGGCCCCGCTGATCGCGTCCAGCATGAACTGCACGCTAGGGCGCACGCGCTGGCGCACAGCCCGAGGCCTCGTGCGCGAGGAGGCGTTCGCGGCGCGGGCGAGGTCGAAGAGGTGATCGCGCTCGGCCTCGTCGAGCTGGAGCGCTCGGACCAAGGCCTCGAGGACGCTGTCCGAGACCCCGGCGAGATTGCCGCGTTCGAGACGGGTGTAGTAGTCGACACTGACGCCGGCGAGCATCGCGACTTCCTCACGGCGAAGGCCGGGGACCCTTCGATTGCCGCCGAAGATGGTCAGCCCTGCCTTTTCTGGCGTGATCTTCGCGCGGCGCGACGCCAGGAACTCGCGCGCATCCAACCGGTTGTCCATACCTCCAACGCTACGCGGCCGTCCTCGGGGCGAGGGAGGTACTGCCAGAACCGGTATCGGCAGGGCACTCCCTCATCTCCGCGCAAGGGAGTTGCATGGACCCAAGGGAGTTGCACGGACGATGAGTCGGTTTGGCAGCAGGGAATCGGGCAACTAAGCCTGCGGAGAAAGGGACACGCATGGATTACAGGACCGTAGGCGCCACGGGCGTCCAGGTTTCACCGCTCTGCTTCGGCACGATGTCGTTCGGGTCCGAAGCCGATGAGGAGACGTCCGCGGCGATGTACCGCCGGGTTCGGGACGCCGGGATCAACTTCTTCGACACCGCCAACGTCTACGGCGGCGGTCGTTCGGAAGAGATCCTCGGCAAGCTCGCGGTCGGCGAGCGGGACGACATCGTGATCGCGTCCAAGGTCGGCTTCCCCATGAAGGACGACCCCAACGGCCAGGGCCTTTCCCGCCGGCACATCATCCAGTCGGTCGAGGCGAGCCTCACGCGTCTGGGGACGGACAGGCTCGACTTCTACTTCCTCCACACGTTCGATCCGCGCACCCCCATCGAGCAGACCCTCCGCGCGCTCGACGATCTCCAGCAGCAGGGCAAGATCCTGTACCCGGCGGTGAGCAACTGGGCGGCGTGGCAGATCGCGACGGCCCTCGGCATCTCCGCGCGTGAAGGCCTAGCGCGGTTCGAGCTCATCGAGCCGATGTACAACCTCGCGAAGCGCCAGGCGGAGGTCGAGATCCTTCCGCTCGCCCAGGCCGAGAACATGGGCGTGATCACCTACAGCCCCCTCGGCGGCGGCCTCCTCACCGGAAAGTACCGCGGTGGGCAGCGGCCCGAGGGCGGCCGGTTGGTCGAGAACGCGCGCTACGCGGATCGCTATGGCCTCGAGAGCGATCGGACCACTGCGGAGCGCTTCGCGGCCTTCGCGGACGACGCCGGAATCGCGCCCGCAGCGCTCGCCGTCGCCTGGGCCATGGGCCACCCCGGAGTCACCGCACCGATCGTCGGGGCCCGAAACCTCGAACAGCTCGAAGGATCGCTTGCGGCACTCGACGTCGAGATGACGTCCGAGCTCCGGCAGCGGATCTCAGCCCTCTCCCCGGCACCGGCCCCCGCGAACGACAGGACCGAGACCCTCACGGGGAACTGGGCCTGATGAGCCGAACCCAAGCCAAGCCGGGGGCCCAGCAGCCGTCGATGACGCGTGGCCTCACGCTCCTCTTCGCCGTCGCGTCGGGGGCCGCGGTTGCAAACCTCTACTGGGCGCAGCCGCTCCTGGACACCATCGCGGGCCAGCTGCATGCAACCCCCTCGGCCGCCGGCTGGCTCGTCACGTCGACGCAGATCGGCTACGCCCTCGGCATCCTCTTCATCGTCCCGCTCGGCGACGTGCTCGACCGAAGGCGCCTCACCGTGGCGATGATGCTCGTCTCTGCGGTCGTCCTCGTCCTGTGCGCGCTCGCGCCGTCGTTCGTCTTCCTGCTCGCCGCCCTGTGCCTCCTGGGCATCACGACGGTCGCGGGGCAGATCCTCACGCCGCTCGCGGGCGACCTCGCGGACGACGAGCATCGCGGCCACATCGTCGGGACCGTCGTCGCGGGCATCCTCACCGGCATCCTCGCCTCGCGCGCCATCAGCGGTCTCGTTGCCGGGTTCGGCGGATGGCGCGCAGTCTATGCGGCGGCCGCCGTCGCCGTCGTCATCCTCGCCGGGTTCGTGTGGCGGGCGCTCCCGCCGCTGCACCGGAAGGCGCGCGTCGCGTACCCGAAGCTGCTCGCCTCGGTGGTCGGCGTCGTCGTCCGCGAGCGCGCGGTGCGGTGGACG
This sequence comes from Sinomonas sp., assembly GCF_036848755.1. NCBI lineage: Bacteria > Bacillati > Actinomycetota > Actinomycetes > Micrococcales > Micrococcaceae > Sinomonas > Sinomonas sp. Next base: position 25,468 of record NZ_DAIUJO010000027.1, read on the forward strand.
CTCGCGCTCTCGACGACGGGCTTCGCCGCGTTCACCATGTTCTGGACGTCGCTCACGTTCCTGCTTGCGGGGCCGCCGTTCCACTATCCCGTCTCGATCATCGGCCTGTTCGGGCTCGTGGGCATCGCCGGCGCCGTGACCGCCCAGCGGGCCGGCCGGCTCCACGACAAGGGCTGGTCGCTCCCCGTGACGGGAATCGCATGGGTGCTCGTGCTTGCGTCGTTCGTGCTCGCGGCGTTCTCGGGGCAGTCGGTGTGGATGCTCGTCCTCGTCGTGTTCCTCCTCGACGTGGCCATCCAAGGCCAGAACGTGCTCAACCAGACGCGCCTCCTCTCGCTCTCGCACGAGGGCCGCAGCCGTCTCAACACGGCTTATGTGAGCTCGAACTTCATCGGCGGGGCCATCGGCTCAGGCGTCGCGGCGCTCCTGTGGGCCTCGGGCGGATGGACCGGGGTCGCGGTCGCGGGCATCGTCATGAGCTGCTGGGCGCTCGTCGTCTGGGCAATCGGGCGGCGGGGGGCGCTCGTGACCCACTGACCTCCCCTCTGACTTCCGAATCGGCATCCCT
>NZ_DAIUJO010000027.1:26135-39944 GCF_036848755.1 Sinomonas sp.
TCGAATCGGCATCCCTATCGAAAGGACCTCTCCATGCGTGGAGCGATCATGTATGCCCCCGGCGACGTCCGCGTCGAGGAGCGCGAGGATCCCACGATCCTCGAGCCGACCGACGCGATCATCCGGCTCGCCGCCACCTGCGTCTGCGGCTCGGACCTCTGGCCCTACCGTGGGACCGACGCAGTCACTGGGCCCTCGCCGATGGGCCACGAGTACGTGGGCGTCGTCGAGCAGGTCGGCAGCGACGTGCAGAACGTCAAGCCGGGCGACTTCGTCGTCGGTTCATTCTTCGCCTCCGACAACACGTGCGAGATCTGCCGGTCCGGGTACCAGACCTCGTGCATCCACCGGGTCGGCATGGGCAGCCTCGGCTGCCAGGCCGAGCTGCTGCGCGTCCCCCTCGCGGACGGCACGCTCGTCGCGACCCCGGGAATGCCGGACGAGGACCTGATCCCGAGCCTGCTCGCGGCGTCCGACGTGCTCGGCACCGGTTGGTTCGGAGCCTTGGCTGCCGAGGTCGGTCCCGGCAAGACTGTTGCCGTCGTGGGCGACGGCGCGGTGGGCCTCCTCGCTGTCCTGGCCGCCAAGCAGCTCGGCGCCGAGCGGATCATCGCGATGTCGCGCCACGCGGCGCGGCAGTCCCTCGCCCGCGAGTTCGGCGCCACCGACATCGTCACGGAGCGGGGCGACGACGGCGTGGCCAAGGTCAAGGAACTCACAGACGGCCTCGGTGCCCACTCGGTGATCGAGGCGGTCGGCACGCAGGAGTCGATGATGCAGGCCATCCGGTCCACGCGCCCCGGCGGCCACGTCGGCTACGTGGGCGTCTCGCACGACGTCGAACTGCCGGGCGAGGAGCTCTTCTTCTCGCACGTGCACCTGCACGGCGGCCCGGCCCCCGTGCGCGAGTACCTGCCGAAGCTGATCGAGCTCATCTGGAACCGGGAGATCGACCCGGGGAAGGTCTTCGACCTCGAACTCCCGCTCGACGAGGCAGCCGAGGCCTACAAGGCCATGGACGAGCGCCGGGCGATCAAGGTGCTCCTTCGCCCTTAGCCCACGGCTTCGCTAGTCCGGCAGATCGACCCGCGTGAGCTCGGCGAGCTTCGCGACCACCGCATCCTGGAACGGCACGTCCCGGACGGGGGCGGCCGGCTCGCGGCGGCGCTGGTGGTACCAGTAGCCGCCGCTGGTCCGGGCGTCGTCGTCCTCCGCCGCGGCGAGCCACGCCTGGGTGACGTGGCCCTGCTCGAGGTCGTCCGGGGCGTTGGGGCCGCCCATCCGGGTCGGCACCCAGCCGGGGTCGACGGCGTTGCTCAGCACGTGGGGCCACCGCCGCGCGAGGGCGAACGCGAGCGCGCTCACGAGCAGCTTGCTGTCCGAATAGGCTTGGTAGGCGTCCCAACGGCGCGACAGCCAGTCGACGTCGTCGAGCGACGCCGTGCCGCTGCGGTGCATCCCACTCGTGAGGAACACGAGACGGGACGGGCGCCTGAGCCTGGCAGTGAGCAGATACGGGGCGAGGACGTTGACCGCGAGCACGCGCGCGTGGCCTTCCGGCGTCGTGACGCGCCGCGACTCGGTGTACACCCCGGCGTTGTGGATCACGGCGTCCATCCGGCCCAGTTCGTTGACCTCGTCCGCAAGGGCGAGCGTCTCCGCCCGCACGGAGAGATCACCGACGACGACGCCGTCCGCCTCGGCGGCGACGTCGCCCAGAGCTTGGGCTCGCTCGGGCGTCCGCGCGTGGACGACGACGTCGTGGCCTTGCGCGATGAGCGTTCGAGCGGCCGCGAGGCCGAGGCCCTGGGTCGAGCCGGTGATGAAGATGCGGGCCACGGAGGCCTCCTCCCTAGCGCGGGCAGTGCCTCGATCATAGGCATCAGAGATGTGAGAGGATCTGGCGGACCGCAGTCTGAGAGACGAAATCTGGGCGGAACCCGGCCGAGCTAGGGCCGAGCTAGGAGGGCACGTGCGTGCGATCGTGATGGACCAGGTTGCCGGGCCGCTTGCTGTCCGCGACGTGGAAGAACCGAAGGCGCCGGCGGGCGGCGTCGTCATCGCCGTCGTCGCGACCGGGCTGTGCCGCAGCGACTGGCACGCGTGGGCTGGGCACGACGACATCGCGCTGCCCCATGTCCCGGGCCACGAGTTCGCTGGCGTCATCTCCGAAGTCGGGGCCGGCGTGGTGAACTGGTCGGTCGGGGACCGCGTCACTGCTCCCTTCGTGGAGGGCTGCGGGGTGTGCGAGTGGTGCCTGGCGGGCAACGCCCAGGTCTGCCCGGCGCAGGAGCAGCCCGGGTTCACCCACTGGGGCTCCTTCGGCGAGCGGGTCGTGATCCACGCCGCGGACACCAACCTTGTCGCGATCCCCGAGGGCGTGAGCTTCGAGGCCGCGGCGAGCCTGGGCTGCCGCTTCGCGACCGCCTACCGCGCCCTCACGAGCCGCGCACGCCTCGCCGCCGGGGAGTGGGTCACGATCGTCGGGGCCGGCGGAGTGGGGCTGAGCGCCGTCATGATTGCGAAGGCGCTGGGTGGAAACGTGGTCGCCGTCGACCGGAATGCCGGCGCCCTCGACGTGGCGGCGTCGCTCGGCGCCGATCACGTGCTGCTCGCCGACGGTGCCGACATTGCGCGACAGGTCCACGCTCTGACGGGTGGGGGAAGCCATGTCTCGGTCGACGCCGTCGGCAGCGAGCAGACGTGCGCGGACGCAATCTTCTCGCTGCGACGCCGCGGCCGGCACGTCCAGATCGGGCTTCTGCCGCCCGTGGAAGGGCACCCCCGGGTGCCGATGGCGAGGGTGATCGCGTGGGAGCTCGACGTGTTCGGCAGCCACGGGATGGCCGCCGCCGACTACCCCGGGATGCTTGCCCTGATCGAGTCCAGGGCCCTCGAACCGCAGCGCCTCGTCGAGCGGGTCATCGGGCTCGACGAGGCCGCCCGCCTGCTGCCGAGCTTCGACACGGCGAACGTGGCAGGGATCACAATGATCGATCCCCGGCGGTAGGGTTTAGTTCCATGGCGGGAAAAAGCATCCTCTACATCGGCGGAACCGGCACGATCAGCTCGGCCTGCGTCGCCCGGTCCCTGGAGCGGGGAGACGCCGTGACCGTGCTCAACCGAGGCACGGGACGGCAACCCCTTCCAGCGGGAGCCGAGAGCCTCGTCGCGGATGCGCGGGATCCGCAATCGGTGCGCGCCGCGCTGGGGGACCGCGAGTTCGACGCCGTCGCGCAGTTCGTGGCGTTCACGCCCGATCAGGTCGCGACAGACATCGACCTCTACGAGGGCCGCACCGGGCAATACGTCTTCATCAGCTCGGCGTCCGCCTACGAGAAGCCCCCACGGCGCCTGCCCATCACGGAGTCCACTCCCCTGCGCAACCCGTTCTGGCAGTACTCACGGGACAAGATCGCCTGCGAAGACCTCCTCGTGGGCGCCTTCCGGGAGCGCGGCCTGCCGGTCACCATCGTCCGTCCCTCACACACCTACGATGACCGCCGCCTCCCCAACCTCGGCGGATGGACCGACATCGCCCGCATGCGGGCGGGCAAGCCCGTCGTGATCCACGGCGACGGGACGAGCCTCTGGACCCTCACCCACAGCCAGGACTTCGCGGTGGCGTTCTCCGGCCTGCTCGGCCACCCCGACGCGATCGGCGAGGCGTTCACCATCACCGGTGACCACGCCCCCACGTGGAACCAGATCTACCGCTGGCTCGCCGATGCGGCGGGCGTCGAGGCGCCCCAGTTCGTCCATGTCGCCTCCGAGACCATGGCCCAGCTTCATCCTCCCTTCGGGCCGGGCCTCCTCGGAGACCGGTCGCACTCGGTCCTGTTCGACACGAGCAGGGTGCGCGCTCTCGTCCCCGAGTTCCGCACCACCATCACGTTCGACGAGGGCGCGCGACGTCTCCTGGCCCACTACGAGGCGCATCCGGATCTCCAGATCCTCGACGACGAGCTGGACGCCGCGTTCGACCGCATCGCGTCCGTCGCGTTGAGCGCGGCGGCAGCCGGCTAGCGCGCCGCCAACGCCGCCCGGAAGGCATCCGCCGACGCCTGAGTCGAATCGATGCGCCAGTCGACCTCCTTGTTCTGATCGAACCAGACGAATGCGGCGACATCGGGCTGCGCGTCGAGGTACGAGAGGAGTTGGGTGATCCAGTCCGGCTTCGATCCGCCGGACTCGGCCGAGGCCGTCTCGGCGATCACGATGGGCTTCTTGGGGGCGACGGCGCGCAGCGAGGTGAGGCCAAGGCCGAACAGGTCCGACGGGGCAACCCACGAGCTCCACGTTTGGCTTGTGCCCCAGTTGTAGCCGTCAAGACCCACTTGGTCCACGTACTTCGCCCCGGGATAGAGCTCGGACAGCGACGTGGATCCGGTGTACGGCACGTTGGGCGACCACAGCCATGAGACGTTCGTGGCTCCCGCCCGCGCGAAGACGTCGTGGACGTGCTTCCACGCGGCCACGTAGTCCCCCGCCTGATTGCCGTTGACGCCCTCGGCCCAGGGATACCAGTTGCCGTTCATCTCATGTGCGAAGCGGAGGGTGAGCGGCTTGCCCCACGTCCTCAGGCTCTTGGCCCAGTTCGTGAGGTAGGCATCGAAGTTTCCCGCCGTGATGTTCTTCAGGGAATAGGCCGGCTGAACGGTGCCGGCACCCCACGTCCACGGTTCCCACGTCAGGATCGGCCGGGCGCCGCGAGCGACGGCGGCGTCGAGCGACGAGATCGGCGGAGCCTGCTGGAAGTCCTCGTAGAAGAGAAGACTCGACGGCGCCTCGCCCGCAGTCGTGGTGATCGCGTCGAGCTCGGTGCTGTCGAGGGGGCCTCCGGGGTTCGCGACGCCGAAGCCGAGGCGGGACGTGCGGGTCACGGTGGAGGTTGCGGCATCCGCCGGCACGGTCAGGGCGACCACGAGGCCGACGGCGAGGGCCGAGGCGACGGCCACGGCAAGGAGGCGAAAGCATACCCACGGTCGCACCAATTTCACTGGATCTCCCCGCTCGAGTCCTCTGCGTGTCGGAGAGATGACAATAGCAGTTAAGTCGCTTTTGTCCCGCTCTCACCAGGTCCGGGCACAGGCCGAAGCGAGAGCCGGGCAGGCGCGCCAAGCGGGCGCGCGGTGCTGGCAGACTGGTGCCTATGAGCGACGAGAGTGGGGACGGAACCTCTGAAGCCGGCGGCTGGCTGGTGCTCGTGTACCGAGTGCCCGCAGAGCCGACCCGCCATCGATCCACGGTATGGAGGCGTCTCAAGTCGATGGGGGCGGTCTATCTGCAGAACTCGGTCGCGGCCATGCCGGCGGGCAAGTCGTCCGAGCACGCCCTCCGCAAACTGAGGCGCGAGATCCTCGACATGGACGGTACTGCCTGGATCCTGAGCGCGGACGCCCTCGTCGGCAACGCCGAGATCCAGGGCCTGTTCCAACAGGCGCGGGACGCGGAGTACGACGAGATCCTGGACAAATGCGCAGACTTCCACGCGGGCCTCGAGAAGGAGTATGCCGCCGCGCACTTCACGTACGGCGAACTCGAGGAGAACGAGGTCGAACTCGTGAAGCTGCGTGGGTGGATGGAGAAGGTCCGAGCCCGCGACGCCTTCGGGGCGCCCTTGCGCGAGAAGACCGAGGCTGCGCTCGCGGCGTGTGCCGAGGCCCTCGAGGCGTACGCCGGCAGGGTGTACGAGGAAGACGGCGACGGGGCCTGAGCGGCGCGGACGACGCCCGGCGGCGAGTCGCGGGGACTCGCCGCCCGGCGTCGTGGGTGAGGCTCTGAGGCCCAGGTCAGCGCTTGGGCATCATCCGGCGGATGCTCACCGGCAGGATGGCGAGGACGACGACGGGCATGAGCCACCAGGTGGGCAGCCCCGTTGAGTGGCTGAGGACGTAGGTGGCAGCCAGCCCGACAACGACGGCGGCCGCGACGGCCCAGTCGTCGCCGATGAGGAAGTCCCACCAGAACAGACCGAAGGCCTTGATCTTCTGCATCGCTTTTCTCCTTTGGTTCGTGGGTCAGCTGGCCGTCGCGCGGGCCGCGACGTCGGAGGGGGCTGGCGCCTTCGGGCGCCGGAACATCGCGACGAACGCGAGGGCGACGACGAGGACGCCCGGGATGATGGCCAGAAGCGCCGCGTCGGAGCCGGGCCAGTTCGCGCCCGCCCCTTCGGCACCCCAGAAGAGGCCGAACGAGGTCAGCATGACGCCGACAACGAACTTCATGGTGTTCTCGGGGACGCGCGAGAGGGGCGCCCGGACGGCCAGCCCCGCGATGGCGACGAGGACGACGGCGGCCACCGCGCCGATCGCTGCGAGCGGCACGTCGTGCTGGTTGCTGCCGAAGGTCAGCGCGATGAAGACGACCTCAAGCCCTTCGAGCAGGACGCCCTTGAACGACAGGGTGAACGCATACCAGTCCCCGGCGAACGGCCTCCGCCCGACCGCGGCCGACCGGGCGGCGTCGAGTTCCTCCACGTACGTCGCGTCCTCGTCGTGGAGGGCCTTGTTGCCGCTCGCACGGAGGATCGCCTTGCGCAGCCAACCGATCCCGAACACGAGCAGCAGGCCCCCGACGACGATGCGGAGGGCAGTCAGCGGCAGCGCCGTGACCGCGGGGCCGAGGACGGCCACCAAGACTGCGAGCACGACGAGGGCCGCCGCCATGCCCTTGAGCGCTGAGCGCCAGTCCCTTCCGGTCCCGGCGGCGAGGATGATCGTGAGGGCCTCGACGGCCTCGACCACGCAGGCCAGGAATACCGCGGCGAACAATGCGAATCCAGTCACAGGGCAGGCTGCCTTCCTTGCAGGAGAACCCGTCGCTCGGGTTCAAAACTAACGGCTGTTACATTCATTTCATCACCAGTGTCGCACCTTTCTGGGTGGACATGGCAACCCTCGGGGGTCAGGCGGATTCCGACCTGTGCTCCCCGCTCGACTCGGGTGGCGGAGTGTAGCCCCGTGAGCATGCCCGCCTCCGTCCTGACCGCGTGCTCATAGCCGCGCCCTCGGTAGGCGACGTCCGTGACAACGGCCTGGACGGCGTCGGCCTCTGTGCGCGAGGTGAAGGCCGCCGCATCCGGCCGGATGATCATGCTGGCCATCTCGCCCTCACGAAGTGGGCCCAGAGCTCGCGCTGTCAGTGCAGCTCCGCCGAGGTGGACGGTGGCGCGCTCGCCCTCAGCGGCGGCCACCTGCACGGGGAGTTCCCCCGCGCACCCGGTGAAGCGAGCGACGAAGGGAGTGGCCGGACGCTGGTAGACCTCTTCCGGCCGATCAAGCTGGACAAGCCTGCCCTCATCGAGGACGCCGATGCGATCGGCGAGCGCGAAGGCCTCGGACTGATCGTGGGTGATGTACACGGCGGTCGCGCCGCAGAGCCTCGTGACGCGGGAGATCTCGAGACGCAGGCGCTCCCGGAGGTCGGCATCCAAGTTGGAGAGGGGCTCGTCGAAGAGCAGCAGGCCCGGGCGGGAGACGATGGCCCGGGCCAGGGCCACTCGCTGCTGCTGGCCGCCGGAGAGGTCGGACGGGAATCTGCGCGCGTACTCGCCTAGCCCCACGGCACCGAGCGCCTCAGCGGTGCGTGCAGCGGAGTCGGCGCGGGAAAGGCGCCTTCGCCTGAGCGCAAAGGCGACGTTCTGGGCGACGGTGAGATGGGGCCACAGCGCGTAGTCCTGGAAGACCATCCCGAGGTCGCGACGCTCGGGCGGTACGTGCAGGCCGCCGTCGTCGACTGTGCGGCCGGAGATCTCGAGGAGCCCCGTGTCGAGACGCTCGACTCCGGCGAGGGCCCGCACAAGGGTGGACTTGCCCGATCCGGACGGCCCGAGCAGGACGAGGAACTCGCCGGGCTCAATGTCGAGATCGATCCCGGAGAGTGCTTGGACGGTCCCATAGCGCTTCCCCAGGCCCGCGGCCTTGATGCGGTGCCCGCTCATGCGGTCGTACCGATCCGCCGCCAGCCCGTCGGGGCGAGCAGGGCCCAGAGCCCCCAGGCGAGGCCCATCACAGCCAGGGCGAGCAGGACGGCTAGGACTTCCATGGCTGTCCCTCCTCCGTAGTCGTAGTTCGAGAGTGCTTTGGTGATGCCGATCGCCACCGGAGGCTGACCGGGCGGGTAGAGCAGTTCAGACACGGGAAGCTCCAGGAGAGTGGCGCCGAAGGTGAGGAGCCATGCCGAGATGAGGGGCCTCGCCAGCAGCGGGAGGGCCGTATGGATCCAGGACCTGATCGCGCCCGCGCCATGGACCCTGGCGGCGAGCGGCAGGGAGAGCTGAACCTGGCCGACGGTTCCGACCAGAAGCCTCGTCGTGGAGGGCAGCGCTGTGGCGATGTAGCCCAACAGGAGGAGCAGCGGGGTGCCGTAGACGTGGATGCCGAGGGCATTCGTGATCGGGAGGTTGTAGGTGAAGATGTATCCGGCCGAGAACACGATCCCCGGCAGGGCCACGGCGGTCAGCAGGAGCAGGTCGAGCACCCGCCGGGAGAGCCGCCCCTCCGAGCCCGTCAGCAGCCGCGCAGCCACGAGGGCCAGGAGAACGGCGACCGTGGCCGTGGCCGCCCCCATCCAGACCGAGAAGACGAGGGGCCCGTGCAGCGCCGGGCTCGCTATGACGCGCGCATAGTTGTCCAGCGTGAAGCCGTGCGAACCGTCGAGGTTGCCGAGGCCGCTGATCACCGAGGCGCTGAGCGCGCCGAAGACCGGAACCCCGAGTGCGATCAGCTCGACGAGGAGGAGCCCCACGAGCACCCCCACCCGACGCGACCCCCGCAGCAGATGACGCCGCGCCCTCCGGCTGCGGCCGCTCAGGACTCGATAGCTGCGGCCACGGAGCGCCCGATGCTGGGCGAAGACCGCGAGGCCCGCCATCGCCAGCAGGACCCAGCCCACGGCCGCGGCAACGGGGAAGTCCACAGGGAAGGCCTGCACGGCGTTGTAGAGGGTGTAGGTGGCAATGGGGAACTTCGCATCGTTGGCGAGGGTCGCCGCCACCCCGAAGTCGCTGATGGACTCGGCGAAGACGATGGCGAAAGACGACCACACGGCGGGAGCCAGCAGCGCCGCCGTGATCCGCGCCGCTTGAGCCGGGCCCCCGCCGTGGACGCGCGCCGCAGCAGCGAACTCGTCCCCGAGGCCGCGCAGCGCCCCAGAGACTGCGAGATAGGCGAAGGGCAAGCCCTTGACGGCGAGGACGGCGGTCACACCGACCGGTCCGTAGACGAGGCCCCGCAGGCCACTGCTGGGTACTCCGAGGACATCGAAGACGCCGCCTGGCTCGAGGAGCCGCTCCCAGCCGAGGGCGATCAGATAGGAGGGCGCAAGCAAGAGCGCGAACATGGACGAGCTCCACAGCGGGCGCAAGGGGACGTCCGTGCGGTTGACCGTCCACGCGATCGCACCGCCGAAGAACGTCGCGGCCGCTCCGGCCCCCGTCCCGACGAGCAGGGTGTTGCCCACCGCAGGGAGGAAGGTCGGCGTCGCGATCTGCCTGAAGGCCGCCAGGCTGAACCACGAGGGGCCCTGCTCGAACAAGGCCGGGCTGACGGCGACGAGCAGGAAGAGCACGATGGGAAGCACGAGCAGCCCGAAGATCGCGATCCAGAAGAGGATCCATCCAGTGCTCCGGAGAGACGCGCCCCTGCGCCGGACAGGAGTTTCCTGCCCGGCGCGGAGCGTGGTCGAGAGAGTCGCCATCTACTTGATGGTCGAGTCGAACCAGGTGTTGATCTGCCCTTCGAGCGGGCCCCAGAAGGTCGGGTCGATCCGCTGGAAGTCGGGCATCGCGGGAAGCGCCGAAGGCGCCTGTACGCCGGGAACAATGGGCCAGTAGAGCGAGTCGCCCTGAGGGTCGCTCGCCTGCATGACCTTCTGGCCGGCAGGGGAGAGCACGTAGTCGACGAACTGCTTCGCCTCCGACTGAACCTCCGCGGGGGCCTGCTTGTCGATTCCGATGACTCCCGGCAGGAGAGTCGCCTTCGGCAGGTAGACGACCTTCGGGTCGAAGGAGGAGGTCTTCTTGGCCTTGAGGACTTCTCCAGCTGCCGCCGAGCTCTGGATGATGCCGTAGTCGATCTGGCCCGTTTCGAGCGCGTGCAGGGTGTCACCATTCGTGGGGTAGACGTGAAGGCCGTTGGACTTGAGCTTCGAGAAGTAGGCTTCACCGGCATTCAGTCCGTTCGACTGGCCCCCGAGCTGGTTCATGAGACCGGCAATGAACGGGAACGTGGGGCCCGACTGCGAAGGATCGTTCATCCCCACCTTGCCCTGATAGGGAGCCGTGGTGAGGTCGTCATAGCTCGATGGAACGGCGCTCGCCTTGGCCGCGTTGTAGATGACTGCCGCCATGACCGTCGTGCTCACCGGGATGTAGGAGTGGTCCGAGGGCACGAGCTGCTGACCCGCCGGCGTGAGAGTCGCGCTCGGCGTGTAGGGGGCAAGCATTCCCTGCTGGTCCAGCGCCGCGAAGGCAGTATCACCGTCGACCCAGAGCAGTCCCCACTGCGGATTGTTCTTCTCCGCTTGGACCTTGGTCAGCAGGGGGCCCGTGGAATCGTCGACGAGCTTCACCGGGATGCCGGTCGCCGCCGTGAAAGCCTTGGTGACGTCCGAGTCGTAGCCCTGGGCCGAATAGACGACCAGAGGCGTCTTGGCGCCGGCGCTGGCGGTGGACGACGACCCGGCCGACACAGCGGCGCTCGACGCCCCGCAGCCTGCGAGGGCCAGGGCCGCAGCCCCGGCTGCGGCCACGAGCGTGAGTGCACGCCCGTTCATCTTGCCACCCATCATTTCTGCCTCCTCATCAAGAGTTTGTTGGTCGGTGCAACAACCGTTAGAAACGGTGAGGGTCTGCCGTTAAACCCCCATGGCAGCGAAGTGACCCAATGGTGAACTGTCGGCCAATATTCGGAAGGTGGCCGTGCGGGCGCCACAGGGCGCCGGCACGCGGCATAGCATCCTGAAGCGATGCCCGACCCCCATGCACCCAGCGCCGTGCCCCACAAGAAGCTCGACGGCCGCCTCGGCCTGTCGGATGAGGAGGCACGCGCACGGTCCGAACCTGAGCCCGAGGCGACTCCTGCGGCGTGGGGGCCCGAGCACGAAGACTATGCAGAAGCAGTCCGCGCCTTGACGAGTCTGGGGTACTAGGGGTGCGTCCAGAGACTCCCGGGCGGGCTGGAAAGCGCCGACGCGTGGCTGCGCCAACAGGTCCCGGCCGTCCTGGGCTCGCCCGCGTACAGGCAGGACGGAATGCTCGTGACCACCTGCATCCCTATCCCTGGGCTTCCCTCCGCTGCGCTCGCGGGTCTCCCTTCCGTCCGGGCGCGATCTGCTCGCTTGGATTCTCGTACCGGCCTGTCAGATTCCCCTTGCCGTCGTAGGTATGCACGCGGGGGCGTTCCTCCGGAAGCCGAGCAACGGCGAACAGATAGACGGCGAAAGCGACGACGACGGTGCTCACGAGCGCCGTGACGGCCCACCCGATGATGGCCTCAGCCATGGTGCGCTCCCAAGTGCACTCCACGGGCGTCGATCGAGGTGACGTGGCTGGACGGGATCGTCGTCAGCTTGGGGCGAGGCCTGAACCTCGCAGCGAGAAGGGCGAAGCGATTCGGCACCATGAGCAGAGCCCGAACCACCATCTCCTCGCCTTCCGGTGCCGCGACGACGTCCAGCACTCTGCCCCGAACCCGCCCTTCGCCCGAGATCACCGGCAGTCCGCGCAGCCGGCTGTAACGGAGCATCATGCCTCTTCCCTCCCTGACCCTGGCAGCCTCCTGACGAAGCGGAGGGCGGCCTCGTCCACGGCGCGCAGGCCTGCTTCCACGCGCTCGACGTCGAGGTGCACGAAGGCGTCGATCGCCTTGACGTGGGACCAGGCCACCGTCGCGGGACCCGGGTCGCGAACCCCGATCATCCGGTAGCAGGCACGGGCTGCCGCACTCAGCGCTCTGGGCATCGGCCTGGCCGCGGGCCCCGAGACGATCGCACGCAGCACGAGCCGCGGGGGATCGCCCTCGGCACGCCCCTCCACGAGCTCGAACTCCAGATCGTCCACTCGCCCGGCCCGGCGTCCGTCACGGTCAAGGAGAGCATGGTCGATGATCTGGCCCATCGACAGCCCCCGGGGGCGCCCGCCGTCGTCGTTCGCTGCCACCTCGGGCACCCCTGCGCGCCTAGAAGTTGCCACCGGTGATCACCAGGAGGGGGACGGTCGCGAGCGTGGTGAGCACGAGCACGGCGAGGACAAGGGAGGCCACGACGTTGATCGGCAGCGAATTGCGCTGCTTGCCCATGAACTGGGAATCGTTGGCCAGCAGCAGGAGCGGACCGAAGGTGAAGGGCAGCGCGGCGGATCCGAAGGCCATGGTGATGACGGTGAATTGGATCGGGTCGACCCCGGTGAGGTCGATGGCCATGGCCACGACGATCATCGCGAGGAAGACGAGGTTGAAAGCTGGGGCGTTTCGGGCAGCCGCGCTCTTGCCCCAATCCCAGCCGTAGTACTGCGCGATGGCGTAGCCGCCCGACAGGCACAGCTCTACCGAGGCTGCCACGGAGACGGCGAACACGCCGATCACGAAGACGAGGAAGCCAATCTCGCCGAACGCTGCCTGCGCCGGCTGAGCGGCAGCCCGGATGGTGTCCACGGGCTGGGGGGCTGGATACAGCGCTTTGCCCCCCGCGATCATGACGGCAACCGTCATGATCGCCCCGAACAGCGTTCCCACCACGGCCACAATCCTGTTCCGCCCGAGGTCTTTGCCCGTCCAGCCCTCCTCGATCGCCCCGGAGGAGTAGAAGTCGAATTGGTAAGGCGTCATGAACGAGCCGAGGAGTGACGCGGTGGCAAAGAGGTAGGCCGCGACCGAAGACGAGGGTGCGATGTCCGGGTGGACCAGGGAGACGGCGACCCGGCCCCAGTCGGGGGACAGCGCGACGCTCGCCGGAACCATGACGAGCATGGTCAGGCCGGCAAGGGCGGCGCCGGTGTCGATCTTGCTGAAATTGAAGAACCAGAGGGCGAGGGCAAGGGCGGCGGCGACCAGAGGAACCCAGATCCGGTAGCCGACGCCGGTGAGCAGCTGCAGCGCGAGGGACATCCCGACGAGGTCCACGGCAAGGACCAGCACGTGCACGATCACGTTGGCGACCAGCGGAACGGCTCCCAACCGTGGGCCCAGCCGGGTGCGAATCACCTCGTACGTGGGTTGGGCGGAGGAGATCGCCACGCGACCGGACATCTCAGCGAACACCGAGAATCCCACGAGGCCCAGCACCACCGTCCACAGGAGGGCGAATTGGAACCGGGCGCCGGCCGAGACGGCCGTGATCACCCCGCCCGTGTCGAGGAAGCCGCCGATGCCTGCCAGCACGCCGAGGGCAAGAGCGGCCACAGGATGCTTCGTACTTCTGGCCTTCTGCCGTCTGCTCACCCGTTTCCTCCCTGTCGGTGTCCTCGCTGCTGCAGTACCCGCAATCGAGGGCTGCAAGCCCTCACGGCCGTGAGAGCGAGGTCACGAGCGCGAGCCCCACCGCGCCCGCCTTCGGGAGTGCTGGTGATAGATTCGCAACGAAGCGACGACGCCGGAGAAGGAACGATGGATCCCACGACAGAATCGGGGCACTCCCCGGGCTGCTGTTCCCCGGCCAGATCCGACCCGCTGGGGCTCCCTCACTTGGGCGGCGCGTCGCCAGAGCAACCCGCAAGCCCGCCAGTCCACGATGACGTGCAGGTCCGCGACGACGTAGCGGTCCCGGGTGGGGTGTTCGGGATGGGCGACGCGTTCGGGGAGGGCTATGCCT